>CAYQMH010000005.1:0-57079 GCA_964418485.1 uncultured bacterium
TCTTAACTCCCATCCCCTCACCAATGTGTAAACCATGTGCTTTGGATTTAACAGGTGGTGAGGAATTGATTCTTGACAATAATCCCTTTCAAATTAACTTCCTTTTATGCGGGAAATAATCAGAAAAAAAAGAAACGGGCAAAAACTCAATAAATCCGATATTGAAAAATTCATAAAAGGAGTTACACATAAAGAAATCCCGAATTATCAGACAAGCGCTCTATTAATGGCAATATTTCACAACGGGATGGACATAAGAGAGACAAAAGACCTTACATATTTTATGCTAAATTCAGGTGAGAAACTCGATTTGTCGGATATTAAGGGCAAAAAAATCGATAAACACTCGACAGGTGGTGTCGGAGATAAGATAAGTATTATTCTTGCCCCGCTTGCAGCGGAAATGGGTATAACTGTTCCCATGATCACGGGAAGAGGACTGGGACATACCGGTGGAACTTCCGATAAGATGGAGTCAATTCCGGGATATAAAACGGCTCTTACTTTCAGCCAATTCGAGAGAGTTCTAAAAAAAGTGGGCTGCTCCATCATATCTCAAACTAACCAAATAGCACCCGCGGATAAAGAATTATACGCGCTAAGAGACGCGACTGAAACAGTGGAATCGATACCTCTTATAACTTCCAGCATTCTATCCAAGAAACTCGCGGAAGACTTAGACGGTCTCGTTATAGACCTTAAGGTCGGGGAAGGCGCGTTTATGAAAGACCTCGACTCGGCGAAAAAGCTGGGTGAAATGATGAAAAAAGTGGGAGAAGAACTCGGAACAAAGATGACGATCGTTTTTACGGACCAGTCTTCACCAATAGGAAGAAACATCGGAAACGCACCCGAAGTGATTGAAGCCATCGAGATACTCAAAGGGAACATAACCGACTATCCGGATACTGTAGAAATCACAAAAGTCCTTGCAGATGAAATGTGCCATCTCGCGGGAATCAAAGGAAAAGTTCTGGAATTGCTTGAAAGCGGTAAGGTTTTAAAACGATTCGAAAAGATGGTTTCTCTTCAGGGAGGCGATTTATCCAGGCTTTCCGCTTATAGAAAAACCTTTGAAGTAAAAAGCACCTCTGGGGGAATCGTAGAGAAAATAGACGCGTACAAAATCGGTATTGCCGCTTTAAAAACCGGCGCCGGAAGAGAGAAGAAAGAAGATAACGTGGATTTAAGAGCCGGGATAAAACTTTTGAAGGTAGAGGGTGAGGAAGTTAAAAAGGGTGAACCCCTTGCCCTTGTTTATACAAAAAAGGAGTTAGAGCCCATAAAAGAAAGTATCTTATCCGCGTATTCCATTGGGAATAACTTTAAAAAGAATACAACGAAAATTTTAGAGAAGTGGTAAAAAATAAAAACGCGGTCATAATTCTTGGCTGTAAAGATAAAGAACTTACGAAAAAAAGAGTTAAATTCGCAGAATCGATGTTAAAAAATTCTAATGATCTTACAGTGATTTTTTCAGGAACAAAAGAAGAAGTAGGCTGGATGAAAAACAATTCCAAACTAAAAGCCATCCCGGAAGAAAACTCGACAACCACTCCGCAGAATCTGATAAATTCAAAAAATTTTATCGGAGATGCCCAAAAAGTATTTATAGTAACCGATAAAAGCCACGCTTTCAGAACCAGGTATCTTGCAAAAAAAATACTAAAAGGAAAAACAATCGAAATTTTGGGAGTAAAGATGCCCACAATATTTATATTAAAACAACTCTACTATGAGTTCTCACGTTTAATAAAACATGTCTTTGGGCTCGAATAAAGACTACGAAATAATAGAACATACAGCGGATATCGGAATAAAATTAACCGGAAGATTCCTTACCGAAATTCTCTGGAAAGCAATTCATGCCACGGCAGATTTACTGTCCGGAGGAATAGAAATCCAGCCGAAAATAGAAAGAGGTTTCTCCACGAAAGAAGAAAATATAGAAACGGCACTTGTTAGTATTCTGGAAGAAATTATTTATCTTTTCGAAAAAGAGTCGTTTTTGCCTTCTATGTGTTCGGTCAGAATCGAAAATGGTGTTTATGAAATTAAACTTAAAGGAGACATAGTATCTGCCGAAGATATAAAGAACGGAACCGAGATAAAAGCCGTGACATATCACCAGCTTAAGATTAAAGAGGTTCGTAACGGATACGAAGCAACGGTTATTTTTGATATTTAATTAGCCACGAAGACACAAAGCAAGAAAGAATTCAGAAGCCAGGAGCCAGAAGTCAGAATCCCTACCCAAAACCCCAAATTATTCTCACACGGACCCACAGAGAACACAGAGGATTTCTTGTTTTAATTCAAAATTCATAATTCAAAATTCAAAACTCTTGACGTTCAAAATTAATAATTCAAAATTCTTAATTCTTGACACACAACTCAAGACTCGCTTAACTACTCACTACTCCCTACTCACTATAGGCACCTTGACTTTCGGTATTACGAGTATACTCTCCTTAGGGTTATGATTGATTTAAAGAAAACTAAGATTATTTCTCTTGCAATACTTGCCTGTCTTATATGGTCTACTGCTTTCGCGTTTGTTAAGATTGGCCTCGTATATTGTACTCCTATGCTTTTTGCAGGAATACGTTTCATTCTTGCAGGGATACTACTATTGCCTCTATGCGGAGGACCGAGCAATTATTTTAAATCGATTCGTTCTAACCTAAAAACAATAATTAAGGTAAGTCTTTTCCAGACTTTTCTTTTATATTCCTTGTTTTTTTGGGGAATGAATTTAGTCGCGGGCTCTACCGGAGCAATTGTCACAGGCTCAACCCCTCTAATCACAGCAATTGCCGCGCACATGATTTTAAAAGACGATAAATTATATATGAAAAAGGCAATCTTTATCTTTTCCGGTATGTTCGGAATAATTCTAATCTCGCTTGAGAAACAATTTATTATAGGCAATTCATTTAAAGAGTTGGCGGGTATATTTATTTTACTGGGAGCATCATTTGCGAGTGCTATGGGTAACATAGTTGTCGCTACCGATAAAAGCAAATTGACTCCTATCACTTTAAATTCAGCTCAGATGAGTTTAGGAGGATGTGCGCTACTCCTGCTTTCATTCTTAGTGGAAGGTTATCCGCAAATAACAATTACGAAACAATTTGTTCTCGCACTTCTATGGCTCGCATTTATATCGGCCAGCGGATTCTCAATCTGGTTTTATTTAATAAAGAAAGAACGAGTGAAAGTTTCGGAGTTAAATATGTGGAAATTTATTATGCCCATATTCGGAGCAGTCATTAGCTGGACTTTGCTGAAAAATGATTCACCGACTGTACTTTCGGTTATCGGGATGTTGATAGTCGCCATGTCGGTATTGTTTTTTAATTTGAAGAAGAGAAGTCATTAAGCTTAGAAACACTATTTTCATATATTTAAAATGAATATTATACTGCTGATTAGAACTGTCTACTTTTTCTCTAACCTTTCTATCGCCTGAGTGATTTCTTTGTTACCTGGTACAAGACGTAGTGCTGATTTCAACAAAGATAAAGCTTTATGCCGATCTTTTATTTTATCACATGCAAGAATGAGATTGGAAATGTAAACTTGAACTCCCGGATCTTTTTCAATAGCTTTTATATATCGTTCTGCAGCTTTTCCATAAATGCCATTCCCAAACAAAACATTTCCTAAGGCATTCTGATAAATAGGATCGTTCGCATCGATATTTATTGCCTTTTTATATGATATCTCCGCCTCTTTTTCATTCCTCGATTCAATATACGCTTTGATAAGATTAGAATGATACAAAGCTATATTAGGTTCTAATTCTGTTGCTTTTTTATAAAGTTCAGCTGCTTTAATATAATCACCACTCGCGTAATAAACATTTCCTAAATCGTTATTATATACTGCATTGTCAGGTTCGATTTTCAAAGCCTCTAAAAATGCCTTTTCAGCTTCCTTCCTTTTTTCTAACGCTCTATATGAAACACCTAGATTAGAATGGTAAACAGCTACCGAAGGATTCAACTTAATTGCCCTTTTATAAAATTCAACGGATTTATTATGCCTATTACTCTCATAATAAACATTCCCTAAATCGTTATTATGTCTCGCATTGTCAGGCTCAATCTCTATAGCTTTTTTATATGCCTTCTCCGCCTCTTTCCATTTTTCTAACGCTCTATATGAACTACCTAAATTAGAATGGTAAACTGCAACTTTATCATCAAGCTTTATAGCCTTTTTGTAAAGCTCGATAGATTTTTCAAAATCTCCACTCCCATAATAAACATTCCCTAAATCGTTATTATATACTACATTGTCAGGTTCGATTTTCAGAGCATTCAAAAATGCTTCTTCAGCTTTCTTCAAATTTCCTAACTCCTTATATGAAACACCTAAATTAGAATGGTAAACTGCAACCGAAGAATCTAATTCAATTGCTTTCTCATAAAATTCAATGGATTTTGCATAATTGCCACTCCCATAATAAGCATTTCCTAAATTGTTATTATATACTGCATTGTCAGGTTCGATTTTCAGAGCATTCAAAAATGCTTCTTCAGCTTTCTTCAAATTTCCTAAAGCTTTATATGAACCACCCAAATTGGCATGGTAAACAGCTACCGAAGAATCTAATTCAATTGCTTTTTGATAAAATTCAATGGACCTCTCATAATTACCACTCTCATAATAAATATTTCCCAAACTGTTATTATATCCTGCATTGCCAGGTTCAATCTTCAAAGCCTTCAAAAATGCCTCTTCTGCTTTTTCCCAATTTCTTAAAGCTCTATATGAACCACCCAGACTGGCATGGTAAATAGCCACCGTGGGATCCAGCTTAGCTGCATTTCTACAAGGGCCAAGGGCCCTATCGTAATCCTCACTCAAAAGCAAAGCGAGCCCTAAAGCATTCTGATAAACAGGATTATTCACATCAATATTGATTGCCTTTCTATATGATATATCTGCCTCTTTTTCATTCCCTGATTCAATATACGCTTTGATAAGATTAGAATGATATAAAGCTACATTAGGTTCTAATTCTGCTGCTTTTTTATAAAGTTCAGCTGCTTTAATATAATCACCACTCGCGTAATAAACATTTCCTAAACTGTTATTATATCCTGCACTGTCAGGCTCAATCCTCAAAGCCTCCAAGTACGCCTCTTCAGCCTTCTTCCAATTCCCTAAAGCTTTATATGAACCACCCAGATTGGCATGGTAAACAGCCATCGAAGGATCTAATCCAATTGCTTTCTCATAAAATTCAATGGATCTTTCATAACCAACACTCGCGTAATAAACATTTCCCAAATTGTTATTATATTCTGCATTATCAGGTTCGATTTTCAAAGCCTCTAAGTATGCCTCTTCAGCTTTAATGTTTTCTCCTTTATCCCTCATGCTATTGCCCTGATAAAAAAACGCTTCTGCCAGTTTATGAGAATAATCTTTAGTTTTATTCAATTCAATAGCAATTTTGTAGCTTTCGATAGCTTTAGTGTAATTGGATTGCCTGCAGTAAACATCGCCAAGCATGCAATAATAAACACCATTTTCAGGTTCCTCCTTTATAGCCTCATACAGCAATCTAATACTTTCATCCACATCTAAAACATCACCAAAATAAATACCAAAGTTGAGAGAAGTATAATGAATCGGATCTTGCGCTAACCAGTTCACAACAAGACTATTTAAATTTTCACGAGTATTTTTCGCATCTTCAGTTCTCTTTAAAAGAATATATACGATCAAAAGAACTGTATCTATATCAAAATTTATGGGATAGTGATCCTTGATCAGTTCACCAAGTTTTATAGAGGCTTCCAAAGCCTTTTCGTTCCCAATATTATACGACAATATCTCAGCCCATATTCTTAAGGCATCTATATCATTTTCATCTAATATATCCCTCTTTATTTTCTTTCTCTTCTTATATAATTCGGCTACACCTTTGCCATCATAATCGATTTTTAACCCCTCGAATAGAGATGATAACTTAGTCTGATACATGATATTTTCAATTTTTTTAAAAACTTTATCCCTTAAATCTTTCTGTAATCCTTCGATTTCTTTTTTTAGTTCTTCTACTCTTTTACTACGATCCCAAACCAAATCTTGTGTCCCTTCTAAATCTAATTTTCCGCTCTGAGGCAATTGACCTTTCATTGTTGTTTCTCCTTCTTGCAGCTGATTCATCATTAGAATTTCTTGAAGATTTTCTTCTTTCTTCTCTTTTTCCAATTTCCTCTCAATTTCTGTTTGTTTTTTACGCTTTTCTTCCGTTTCAAGCTCATTTTTTTTATCTCTAATTTGATCGTTGATTTGTCTTGCTTGTGTTTGAGCAGACGAAATTAATGCTATAGGTAATGCTGGTGCAAGCTTTTCAGCCTTCTCGCAACTCTCCAAGATTTTTGTCTCAAGATCTGCCGAAATTTTTCCGCTAATCGCTCTTCTCCAGCTATAAGCATTATGAAGATTGTAATACACAACAGCATTATCAGAATACTTCCTTGTAGCTTCCTCAAAGGCTTTTATTGCATTATCCAGCTGCCCGGAGTCACCAAAGCGGTGAAAATAATTTAAGCATGCATTTCCGTAATCATTAAGTACAAAACTATAAACAACATCTATTGTCTTTTGAGAAAATTTATTATCATCTTTACGTTTTCCGTCTATAAATGTACCTTCTTTAGACTTTTTCAGACTATTAATTTTATTCTCCACATTTATTTTAAAAGAGCGATATCTTTCTAACATCTCCGGTATTATATAATTGTAATACGAAGTAAGTGCTCGAAAACTTGACGTAATTGAAAAAATACCAACTCCGGGATCTGCAGCGATCGCCTGATTGTAAAAGTCATAGCTTTCATTGAAACAACCTTCTTCCGCGGCAATCCTTGCAAGGCCATATTTAAGTTCTCCTATAAAAGTTTCACGGACAATGGCTTTCAATTCACAGCCCTCTTTAAATTTCTTTTTGGCTTCTTCTATCTCCTCTGAAGTTCCAAGTAACCATTTTATATAACCTTGAGCTGATAGAGAAGCTAAACTCCCGGGATTAAGCTTAAGAACTTCATTATATTCCTCTATTATGCTATCAGCTCTTGCCTTTTCTATTCGCTCCTTAGTCCTGAAGCGCATTTCAGAATAATATGCCAAAAAATATTGGGCGATTTCAAAATTCGGAGCAATCTCTGTAGCCTTCCGAAAAAGAAGAATTTCCTTATCTAAATCTGGTTCAACCAATCCTGCAGCCAAAAGATACAGAGCATCTCTTTCACTAAGATCAGGAGCAACGGCCTTAGCATCCTCAATTCTTTCCTCAGCAAATTTTACCGCACCTAAGAAATAGTATGCCAGAGCTGCCACAGTGTAAGCATTAAAGAGTACACGCCTCTGGCTTTCAAAAAGAATTTTTTGAGGTTGCCTAAATAAAGATCTAAACCACGAGTCTTCAGGAAAAGTAAGAAAGGATAGCAGGTAATTCAATCTATTGTTTTTCCCAAAAAGCCCTATATTTATATTTCCATATAATACCTTTAATATATTTATAACTTCTTCTATCTTGCCTGGTATTTCAAATATGGGATTCATATATCGTCCTGAGATTGCAGAAACTTGCCTTCTATAAATCAAACACTTGGAGTACCCGATTTCAGCCCTCGCCCACATTTGAATAAATTTGACTCTAGTACGCCAAAATATAGGAAACCGTATAAGGATTTTAGTAAACCACCTGATGTTTTTTACATCAAAGTAATGTTTAACTTCTCTATATAGTTCAATAGCACGGTCATATGCATCTATTGTGTTGGATTTTTCGAAATCTTTTGCTTCATTATATAGAGCTATGGCACGTAAGTATCCGGTCGGGAATAGAGAAATTTTTTCCTTAATGTCTAATTTAATCTGTCTGTAAATTTCAGTCGCAATGCTTGAATATACTCTCTCAACAATCTGTTTATATACGCTAACTTCCAGTTTGATCTTACTCTCTTCGCTATTGTTAACGATTGAGCATTTGACAGGATATGCCAATTTTGAAGGGCTGTCTTCAGGCCCAATCCTGACACGCGGCATCACATGTATAATCCATTCACCATCCTTTTCTTCTCTTACAGCATAATATCCTTCGATATGAATATGTGACGTCGGCCTTTTTATTTCTGCAGATTCAGAAGCAGGTGCAACCTCAAGTAAAGACAACCTTCGAATCCTTTCATTCAGTCTTCCCATTAAATCATGATGAAGTAAACGCAATCGGTCTTCTGCTTCTACAGTTAAACGTTCACCCGGTGTTCCATCAACAGACTCAAAGCGTTTAATCCAAAAAGTATATCTAAAGGGGTCCTCCGCTTCTTTAACTAAAAAACTGGTCCATTTTAAAACAAAGTAAATCCCTAACCCGGCAGCAAAAACGAGAATTACTGCAAGAATTAAAAGATTATCTCCTTTGAATAATTCAATCCATTGACCTTTGATTAAGTAACCAACAAACGCCTTGATATTCTGGAGATAACTGTCTTTATAAGAAGCAATTAGAATTTGGATGATAGCCCAAAAGATAGCAAAACCTGCGCCTAATGTTCCTGTTCGCCTACGTCTAAGTAATTTCTGTTCTATGCTTTTTGCTTTTTCCAATTGTTCTTCAGTCGGAATTAAACCCATTAAATTCATAAATTTCCTCCAGCTTCAGCAATAATAACTAACAACAGTCTATTCTTCACCTATATCTAGGGAGTCTTTTTCACACGGCATTCTGGTCTTTCCGGAACACCGTCTTTAAACTCGGAACTCTTTTCTCGTATAATATCAAACTCGTAGGCTTCATCTCGTGCTTTCAAATAGGAATGATCGCCCCCGGTAAAATCAATATAGTCATAGGTACAATAGATCTTTAACAGTAACTTTCCTTCTGTCAACTCGCTAATTTTTTTTGCATTTAAAATCTTCCACATGATTCTTCTACCGCTATTTGGCACCTGTAGAGGTGTTTTTCTCAGATCCCAACTCAGATACTTTCTCTTCGAATTTAGAACTTGTGGATTTTGCAAACTTGAAGAGATCTATCCCAAACGTTACAAATAAATCATCATTGAAAAAGTTATCATCATTATCGATGTCATGCCATGTTACTCCAAGATTGAAATAGGTTCCAAAATGTAGGATACCCCCGATGCCTATTCCGATATCATCACGTATTGTTGTAATTCCCGAAATTCCCCAGAAATTTCTCAAATCTTCACCATAATACTTTACCCATCCTAATAGTTCGATAGCTAAAACCTCCTTAGCTTTTAACTGTTTTATTCCTTCAGTGCTTACCTCGACACCCAATTCCGGATGAAAAATAACCCACTGATGACCTGGTGGATTTTCAATATCAAATGATGTTATATAACTATTAACAAAGGATTCCCATGGATATTGAGAAAAGCCATTTTCAAGATAATTTTTCCATTTAGTTTCTGCCTTCAGTATTGCATTTAGGGTCATTTGTCGCCCTTCATCTTTAAAAATGTTTAATAATCTATTAACTGTCTCAGCCCTGTATCTTAGATCTTTTGCCTGTTCTTCATTTATCTCATTAGTATCTAATTTAATCTCGTTGGGGCTTCCGTAGAAGTAGATGATACCATTCGTGGTATTTGCTTGAAAACGACCGGTTGGAAATTTTTTGAGAATTTGATCAACACTGTCTCTGCTCTCAATACCTACCTTTTCAACCGCCTTCGTATAATCATTAACTAAAGCATCTAACTCATTCTGGAATTTCTCTTTGATTCCTAATTTACCATTCCAGTCAACATTAGTTTTTTTAAAATCATCGGCGAGATCCTTAAATATCTCTCCCCACTCAAAATTGCCAATTTCATTCTCGTATTTCTTAATAACTTGTTCCTGGTATCGGAAATCATTATGATCCTCCCAATCGTCTTCTTCGGACAAATAAACAGAGGGCGGCAGTCCAAATACATTAATATTCACCAAGATAAGTAATACAATAAGATAAAGAGAAATTCTAGCCGAATTTAACAATTTCACTTGATACCTCCTTTAGGTAGTAAAACCATTTTAAGTCATACTCATATTATCATAGTATCATTTATATTCATTAACAATCTGATAAAATTTTATAAAACCCTTGATTAGTTCTGACGGCGACGGCTCTTCTCCGAGTTCATCTTTTGGTACTTCGAGATCCTTTATAAAATCCCTCACATTTTGCATAAATTCTAGTTTGCCACCAAACCGCTTGTAATTATGGACAACCTCGACTTCTTCCTGATCGGTTACTGCCAATGGACCTATTAAAGCCCTCAATATTGGTATATGAACCCTTGGATTATCGAGATAGTGTTCGAATCCGTGAATATCCCAGTTCCAACAGTGTTGAACTACAATTGGTTGATAGTCTGAACCCCATCCTACAGGATCGAACATTCGAGGAAAGGGGACAGGATCCAGTTCATGGCGAAAGTTCAGATATTTAAAAGAATATGATCCACCATCAAGATTTGGCCCAGGTTTGACGATTGAATTATATGCCTTTGGTTCAGTCTGCAATAATCGACTCGTATTGGCTATCATAAATATAGACTTAAAACGCCAATGTGTAGGACCAAAAACATTTGTAGAACCACCCCATTCTTTCGTTCCTAAGTAGTGCAAACTGTCATGCACAACTGCAGTACCAAGACTGTGAGCCAATACTGAACAACGCGCTTCACCAGATTCACTGATTTGCCTGTCGATTTCCTCTGCTATCTGTCTTACAACATCTATTCGAATTCTTTCTCTGTAAATGGGAAAGAATCTATATATGATCACATCTGCGACATGTGACCATAGAAAATTCTTTTCGGTATCACCCGCATTTTTGAGCCAATTTAAGGCATCATTATCCTCCAAGCCATTCTCTTTTGCAAAATCACTTATCGCGTTAGCATCCTCTTGCCATTTATTCAAAACATTTGACGATATGATATTATCATAAACAATTGGAACAAACTTGACTTTATCTTCTAATTTAGATTCTTTAAAATATGAATATTTTTTAGATGAGTCTTTCAACTTTTCGATTACACTATCTGCCCACTTTTTCTCTTGATGAACTCCCATACCATGAACCAAAAATAGAACGTTCTTACTCATAATTACACCTCCTTAAATTTTATTAAAAAACAAACATTCGTTCCGATCAAAGTATTCCCTTAACGTCCCTTTGTACCATTTGCCTGGCTAAATTCAAATCCGTCTCCACCTCTGTCTCAGCTAAATTTAATTTCTCACCCACCATCCTTGCCAATTTATCAGCAGAGCTGAGTTCTTCTATGCTTACTACTTTAAACACCTTTTTATTTCCTGTATTTTTTCTTCCATTTATTGAAATCCCAACTTTTCAGGAATTTTTTAGCGGCTTCCTGGCCATTGCTGTATAGTAAATCACTTTCTTCCTGAGTAATATTAAAGTCTGATGAGATTACTTATTTCCTTTCTCTTCTTCCGGGTTCTTTCCAGAAGCGCGTAATTTCATAAATCTGTTAAGCACGTCAAACCAGAACGGGGCACCTAAGGATAAAGCTACTGCCGAGAACAACCATCCAAGAACCTTATTTGGCAAATTTATAGGTTCCTGTCGTTGCCCGGACCATCCAATTGGTAGTTGGAGTTCCTGAAGTTTTTCACTCGCGTTCTCTACAATTTTCGAAAAGTCTTTTTGTTCTGTAGATTCGATTTTCTTAACTGCTTCAGTGGCAGCTGTAACTAGCGAAGCACGTAAAGTTTCATCCCGATACAAACTATTGGCAATTTCAAAGGTATCAACATTCAATCCAACACTTACAACAATAGCTGTACAAAATATAATCAGTTGTATTTTCCGCTTGTACCAACCCTTAACTCTATCCATCGTGTCGTTGAACCATCTCTCGATGTCTTCTTGCACTTTCTCAATTCCTTCTTTCTTCTGTCTGATAAACAACTGAAGCGTTTTCTTAATGTCGCTTTCCGGAAGATTATCAACCGCCTTGCTAAAATCCTTGAACATCTTTGAACCAGCGGTTACTTTAGGAGCAATAATATCTATTACGGTAAGAGCAAAAGTGTGAGATGGAACATAAGATATTTTTCTAGCTTTAGAAGAGAGGGCCTTTATTAGAGAATGTTCAAAAAAGCTATCAGCAAGTTCCTTCCCTTTTTGGTCTTTACCTTTAATGAGATTTTGAATTGCAGTCACAAGAGTCCTCGCTCTTAATGAAAACATACTCGCAATCCATTCATCAATAGTGGTGCATATCAAACTTAATATTATATATACAAAAGCTAAACCAATAGCGACATCAAGTATTTGTGATTCAAACATTTTAACCTCCTCATTTTTATGTTTTAAAATTTTCTCCAGTAAATTTTTCTCTAATTGATCTATCCAATATTAATTAGAGCCAATTAAACCCTGAGGTCTATTGGGGAACCCACTCATCCAATTCTCTTTGCCAAATGTCTAAATCCAAACCTTTTTATCCCAACTTTACAAATTCTCGGCTTACCCATTTTTCATTTAAATCAACCTTATACCAGCCGTTCTGTATATAATAAATTGTCACTTCATCACCACGAGACAGGTGGTCGATTATCCTAAAAGCTGTACTCGGGCCTGTTCTTACTCTGAGCTTAGAAGCTGTAACCTTGCCGTAGAAAATTTCTTGTAAATATTTTTCAGATAACCATTTATTTTCAGTGGAGATTCTACACCATCTGTTTCTCCGTTCGTAGATATCTACGATAGAACCATAATTTAGAAAACCAATCTTTTTACTCGTTACACTCGGACTCCTCCTGATATTAAGTCGAGATGCAGTTACCATCGCGTGACCTATTACTTGTTCAGCACTAATCACTTTATCCGTTGAAACACCTTTTTTCAGCTTTTTTAGTTCTGAAACGACCAATGGTATAAAATTCTTTTCAGCACTCTCAATCGAATTCCCCCCAAAAAAGTTAGTTCCGGGGCATGATTTTGTCGTTCCGGATCCATCTGTACGTTTACAGGTTATAAGATCATACCAGTGATGATAAACGATTGTATTAGTACTGGGAGTTAAATTGAATTTATGGCACAACACTGCATTAAGATGAACAATAGAATCTTTATGTTCTTGGGTCATCGTGTCTCTACCCCTATCAAAATTCCCTAAGTGCTCGATGCAAATACCGTTAGAATTATGTCCCCTTATCCCAGCAGGTGTTTTTTCCAGGCTTCTACAAATAGCAACCTTCCCATCCGGGAAAGTCGTAATATTCTGAGCGATATCGCTCCACCCGTTATTATTAATATGAAAGTTTCTCATACCGACCAGACGGCTGAAATGATTTTGACCATCAAAATGACTCATGTCAGGCAAATATGTGTGGTGGTTTTGAATTAAATTAATGGCCCGGTTAACATCTTGTTTTATCAGCCAGTCTTTTATTTCACTGCTGTCAAGCAGTATAAATTTGTTTCTCTTTTCCATCTTACTCCTCCTTAGAATACACTTACTTTAGGTGAATTACCTGGTTATATAAGTAACACCATGTGTTATATTTTATCCCGGCAGTATAATTCAACTCGTTATTCTTACTCATTTACGATTGATATCTTTCTTTCAAGCTCATTAATTCTACAGTCATTATCATTTTAAATCATTATTTTTGCATTTGAGATAATATTTATTTTGATTTTTAACATATGTGTGTTAATATAGAGGAGAAGAAAAAGACACATCGAATGTAAATATTCTACTATGTTCATAAAATTCACAACTCAAGCCCTGACCTCCCTCACTCGCGTTCTGATTGAAAAATAACAAATCTTTTAAAACTTTACTTATAATCCCTACAATTATAAAGATATCCATCACATCTTACCTAAAAAACAAATATTTTACTGTGATACTTACAGTGTACAGCATATGGATTTTTTATAATTTGTCAAGAGGTTTTTTTAAAATTTTGATTTTTTAGCAATATCTTTACCACGAATACAAACTCAAGGAACCTCCGGTTCCACTTTTACCCCTCTAAGTAGATCAGTTCTAATTATCACTACAGAGTCAGTCTTATGGATACTAACTTCAGTTTTATTAAGCCTTTTCACGAGTTCATTCTTTTTGGCCGGTGAGATCTACTCGGGTGTTGCTTCCAGAGTACTGTGGACTGCCTTAATTTCTCTGTTGACTCCATATGGAATATCCCATTACCGTTCCAAACATAGAAGCAGTAAAGAAATCTTTCGGAAGTTTTGTTTTTCTGGAAACAGTATAATTTTCGTTATTCATACTTATACCTCCTGTCATTCTTGTTCTTTCAATTACAATCTTTTTTTAGCAAACCACACACAAGCTACAATTACCAGAGTTCCAATCATATAAAAGCTAACAAACAAATATTTTCTGATAGATTCCACTTCCCCTGTTATTGAAATAAACATTTCTTTATTTAGAATCGCAATAAAAACCGACAAAACTGATAGGACAAAAACCCCTATAATTACAAACGCCGAAAGTCCCAATAATAAAGGTTGAATAGTGCTTCTATAGGGAGGCAGATACCAGCAATCGACCAGGTAATCAACATCTTTTTTATATTCAGCAATAGTCCCTTTTCCAACTTCCCGCCAAATAAAAGTAGAT
Organism: uncultured bacterium; assembly: GCA_964418485.1. Lineage (GTDB taxonomy): Bacteria > Hydrothermota > UBA3072 > UBA3072 > UBA3072 > JAFGHJ01. The sequence goes on from CAYQMH010000005.1 coordinate 14,667, forward strand.
AATCTAATACTCTTGTTTAGATAAGCTGTCAACATCACAATTAAAACAACAATAAGGAGCGGGAATACTTCTGCAAAATCTGTTAAATTTAAAGGAATCTTACCTATCGGCGACTCTATAGACTCGATCTTGGATTCAAGTTTTTTTATACGATTCTGATATTCTACTATTGCGTTCTCCGCTTTCAAAATTTCTTTTTCTCGGGCATCCTTGGAAGTACGAACATCTTCTATCAATAGTCCTATCTCAGAATAAATTGGATTAAAAGATTCATTTACTATATTATTTAAACCTTCTGCTACAGGAACCTTACCTCCGCTATAACTATGCCAGAAGTCAGGATCTACTTCGTCGACATATTTATTGATACTCCGGATTGCACTTTTAGATAGAGAGTCCAGCTTGTTATCAGAAGAGATCTCTCCCACATATTTTAGCTTCAAAACGGGATTAATTACCTTTTCTTCAAGTTCGGTTACTATTTCGCCAAACCAATTTTTAGTATACCAGCGAACACCTTCCTCAAATGTAGTGACTTCCGGAGGAAAAGATATACTCACAGGTGGCTCAGGGCTGTTTGCATAATACTGATGAGGGGAAACCGACGGAGTGGAAAGCGTAGGAGAAGTAACAATAGCATCTATCTCCGGCAACATTGCCTGTAGATGATCCGGAAACCCTTGAATCTTAACTCTGATATCTTGAAGAGAAGAATTACTGCTTCTACTGGTTTCGTCAAGTTGATTCTGCTGTGTTGAAAGTTTCTCAAGTTGAATCTGTTTTTGCTCTAATTTCTGCACCGAATTTTTTTCTTCTGCTTTGTACCGAAAGTACGGCTCAATGACGTAAAAATGACCGAACAAAGCGAATATCAAACCTACAGTCAAAAGGCGATTAAAATTCTTTTTAACTAATCGCATATCATTCAAAAATACATCAAAAATTTGCGCCATATGAACTCCTACATTTCAATCGGTGTTTATTTATCTTTGTTTTTCATACAGGATTTGCGCGGTGATGAGTCCTTTTCGTGCTTCCATATCTTCCGGATCTCGCCTTACTGCATCTTCATATTTACGGATAGCTTCTTTTGGGTCATTTCTTTCAATGTTAATGTAAGCTATACCTTTAGAAGCGTAAGATTCCGAAAACTGCCGAACCGGAGAAAGCTCTTTCTCCAATATTCCGGCCTCTTTGTACAATTGTTCGGCTTGTTCCTTATTTCCCCTCTCGAGTGCTCTATTCGCTTCGGCAATCAATTCGTTATAATGTTCCATTTTTTCTCTGTTTTTCACATCAGCAGGGGGAGTTTCGAATCTTACTTCTTCACCTGGTTTTAGTTCTCTCCGTACCACATTTAAAATAACATCAGACGGGACTTCCCTCAAAATCTCCATAGTGGCGATCTTATCCATTTCCGCCTTTTCCTTTTCAAACATCGCTTCCACTCTACCTTTATACTCAAGTAAAGCGATAGTTAAAGAACCTATAGAGACTACAATCGAAAGTATCCCGGCAATGAAGCCATTAATCCTCTTAAAAAAAACTTGAGACCCGAGTAGTTCTCCGCAAATCTTACACTTCATCGCGCCATCATTAATCTCTTCCTTACAATATGGACACTGCATAAAACCTCCTAATTTTCCACTTTAACAATAAACCCTCTCTTTGTTTATGATTCATAACGCAGTACAAAACCAAGTTTTTTTGGAAAGCTACTCGGTCATAGATGTGGTGGTATAAGTTCATATAAAACCTGTGAACAATTCTTGTTTATGGTTAAACCACAAACGGTAACTTCGTGGCGATTATTTCGATGGATGTAAGTATTTGCCTTATTTATCGCTAAAATCAAATCGGTAAGCAGTTGCCGGTTTTCGATTTTTCGCAGTTTATCAACACAATCGTTTGGTTTAGGAGCCTTTGTTCCGGAAATGATAATCCCTTTTTTCGAGCCCAAATGTTTGGCTACATTAGAGGCATAATTACCAATTAATTTTTTAAATACTTTTTCGTAGGCATTATTGTGTTCTAGTTCACCCTTATGGACCAGCTTTTCCAATTTTGCATCTTTTTTATACCAATCTCTGGCGATTATATCTGTATTGCCTGTTTTTCCCTTACATTGACTTTCATAGGGGTACCTTTTGGCAACCTCCGTGGTTGGAAGAGTCATCTTCCAGGGAGGTTTTGTTAAAATATCGAGACGACAATTCGCTGTTGCGTTCACCGGATTTTTGAACCAACATTTTATGGAACCGTCCGGGCTGGATACAGAATCAATAGAGGGCGCAGGAATTGCACTCATTAGATCGCTATTGTTATCTATATCTTTACCGTTTACCACCAATGTAGTCAGTCCTACCGGACTTCCCATTAGTGCTTTGGAATTATACATTACTTCGGCAGCATTACGGCGATTCAATGTAGGAGAATTCCAGGTAACCTTTCGCTGAATTTTTGGAAGAATATTTTTAGACTGCTGTACAACATGTGTCAATTCATGGGCAAGAAGACGTTTCCCTCCTTCTGTATCCGGGGAATAATTACCACTGTTAAAAACAATGTTATTCCCAATTGTAAAGGCTTCTGAATTTACTACCCTTGCTGCTTCAATTGCTTTTTCTCCAGTATATACCCTTACTGCACTAAAATCGTACCCAAAGCGAGGTTCAAAATATTTTCTTGTGGACTCTGAGAGTGGTTGCCCACCTCTTCTTAAAGAATTTATGCTGGACTCAATACCAGGAGTTGCCACTGCCGTGCTTGAACCGGTTTCTTTAGCTTGAACGTTTTCTTTTTTATCCGGCAACTCATGACCTGTGACTTGTGACTCTTTAGGCTCAGGCATTCGTATTACGATATCCGTAACTCTATCCGCCTCCTGTTCGTACTTATCATTGGGGTTCCCGATTTTAAGTTTCGTCTGAATGCTTCCCGATTTAAACAATCCTTGTACTGCCTGATTGCCGATTGTTCTCTGGAAATGCGAGATTTGATCAATCGGTGAATCAACAGTTTTAGAATGTTCTTTCTTATGTGCATTAGGAATAACATTGGTTCTCTTCTCATTGTTTTTCTTCAAGACTAACTTAGATTTTTTGACCATTTAAAAAAACCGTTTTTTCAAGAATAAAAATTTGATTTTCATAAAACCATCCGTTTTTCTCTCTAAATTATTATCTGTATCTCATACTTTTGGGCCGTCGAATCTCAGACTCTGTAGATATGAACAAATCCGGCAACACTTCCCTTAACATTATTAATTGATTATCGCTTACTGTGGTGCCCTTCAGCTGTAACCATATCAGTTTCTTCAAGCCTTTAAGCGCAGTCAAATCGTTTACCAAAGTGTTTTCAAGGTAGAGCCGTTTAAGCTTTTTCAATTCTTTTAACGGAGTCAAGTCTTTTACATAAGTGTTGTTTAACCACAAATCCTCTATATTTTTTAATTCTTTAATCGGTGTCAGATCAATCAAGGGAGTATTATTGAGATGTAAACATGCCAGTTTCTTCAAGCTCTTTAATGATGATACATTATTTACCAATGTAGCAGTGAGGTTCAACCATTCAAGATTTTTCAAATCCTTCAGCGGAGCCAGATCTTTTACTCGAGTACCTTCGAGATGTAGTCGTACCAGGTTCTCTAATTTCTCAAGAGGCGTCAAGCCGCTTACTGGTGCTTTCCGGACAATTAATTCCTTTAAATTTTTCAACTCTCTTAAGGGATACAAATCACGGACTTGTGTGTCTTCCAAATTAAGCTCACTAAGGTCTTTTAACTCTTTTAATGCGGATAAGTCGTTTACTTTAGTACTACAGAGAGATAGAAATTTTAGATTCTGCAATTTCTTCAGTGGGCTTAGATCGATGACTTTCGTGTTATCGAGCCACAGACTTTCAAGTTTTTTCATATTATTAAGAGGCGTTAGATCGCTTATCCCGGTATTGAACAGCAACAATTCTTTCAATTTTGTCGCATTCTCTAATCCTGTTAAGGTATTTAATTTCGTACCACTAAGATTTAGCTTTTCTGTTTTGTTTAGAATATCCAAATCCGCTAGCGCGGTTAATTCCTTTATTTTAGTATCATAGATCTCAACTTCTTTTAATTTTTTCAATTCTTTCAAAGGAGTAAGAACTATTATCGGTGTGTTATAGAGATAAAGTTTTCTCAGGTTCTTCAAGTTTTTCAATGCGTCCAACTTAGTTACTTGAGTATTAGAAATATTCAATTCTTTCAGATTCCTCAATTCCTTTAGCGGCGTCAGATCTTTTACTTGAGTAGAGCTTAGATTCAAACTTGTTAGGTTTATCAGATTTTTCAATGGTGTCAGATCACTTATGCAGGTACTTCCAAGATCTAATTTTCTAAGGTTTTTTAAATTCTTCAATGCAGTCAAATCAATTACTCTAGATCTTGAAAGTTCAAGTATCTTCATTCTCTTTAAATCTTCAAGCGGAGTCAGGTCGGCAACAGGGTTAGCGATGTTCTGGTGAGGATTCGTGTCTAGAAGGCGTAACTCTTCCAGGTTTTCTAACTTCTTAAGTGGAGTAAAGTCATCTATACTAAAATTGACGCAATCTATTCTTTTCGTATCTATAGGGAACTTTCGTCCGCAGAATTCTATACTTGCAGTATTGTCATATCCCATATCACTATTAATCATTTTGTTTTTTTTCATCTTTAAATTAGATTAAAAAGGTTTTCTATACTGCTTGACTAAATACTTAACCAGTTTTTTATCTTTTTTAAAATTCCCAAGAAGCGCGTTATATTTCTTAATTGCATCGTTTATAATTTTTTTCTTATAATAAGCCTTAGATTTGGCTGGAGGGGATGGTATACTTATTTTGGAGGCTATTGTGTCAATAAGCCCAACACCCCGTGCGACGCCTTCGGCGAGGACTACATCTAACTGCGTTATTGTCGCATTTGATTTCTTTTGTTCATGAATAGTCAATTTCATAATTTTGGAAATCTGCATAATTCGCCACTTTTTGGCGTTAAAGCTGGTTTTGCTACCAAGTAAAATTTCTTTCCGAACGTCTCTCAAGAACATATGGATATCAGACGCTTTATCCCAAGCTTTTCTGAAGTATTCGCTGACTTGACGTTTAACTTTTTCTTCGAAAGTAAGAGGAGCACCTGTTTTCGATTTTCCGGGTTTAAACTCATAGCCACTCCCATAAATACTTTTACCCAGTTTGCGTCTTGGGATTTCTTCAAAATGTGCTGCATTGGTTATTTTTTTTGCCTCTGACATCGCTTCGAATCCTTTAGTTCCGTAATATCCCTTGTCATCAACCGAAGGATCCGCCAAGTGAGAGGCTTCATGTATAATAGTAATTTTTGATTCTTTTGGATCTTTGACTTTTACAATATCAGGATCAAGATGTATATGTTGGGACGAATAGTCGGCCCATCCTCCAAGGAATGTTTCCGGATCATCGAGATTATAGTCGGTGGATATGGCTGTGTCTATGTTCAAAATCACATTGTTTAAAGCACCTTTGGCCTTGTCGTAAATTGTTTTGGCTTTTGATTTTTTTGAACCGAATACGAGCTTAAGATTTGTATCGTCCGATTTACTTTTTTCAATCATCTTAACGGAATCCTTCATGGTCGATATCAGCTTGCTTTTATCTGCACTTTTAACTTTACTATTAGCGTCAAGAACGGTTTTATAAATAAGATTTCGGTCTTTTACATCAACCACTTTATTGAATTCACTTTCATCAATAACGCCACCACCTGGGAAAATCTTGCTGACAATAGTGGCAACAGGATCTGTGCTTTTTAGTCTCTTTTCTTTTTCCATTCGTATCAGCACCATGGTTATTCTGTCTTTTATCACAGATTCGGGAATTTTCAAGGTAGCACTCTTATAAATACTTTTCAGTTCAGAAAATGCAGGGAGTCGAAAACGGACAAGGCTTTGCTGAGAGGAATTTCTTCCGAGGGAAGTAAAAGGAATAGGAAAGTTCACTATCTGTGTTGATTGGTCTTCTTTAGAAAATAATTTTGTCTTTATTGGTTCCTCTTTTCCCTCGTGTTTTTCTCTGATATTTTCTTCCCCCTTGCAGGTCGGACAAAACGGTTCGGGCATTCGCATCAAAATATCTTCAACTCCAACTGCTTCACCCTCATATTTTTCATTGGGCTTACCAATGTTAGGTTTTCTCTGGAAGGCCTCCGATTTAAATAATCTCTGTACAGCCTGATTGCCGATTGTTCTTTGGAGATGTGAAATTTGACTAATAGGCGAAAAGGGAATCTGAGTGGTCTGAACGCCCTGTAGAGCAATATCTGTATGGTCACGATTTTTTTGACGTACCTTGTTAGAACGTGGCTTATGGGCGATAGCATAAGACATGATGCTTTATTCACCCTTCAAGTTTAAAGTTTTGTCCATAGCACAAGTTTCAATAATAGAAGTGAATCGGCGCATCAGACATTTTATCCCCGTGGTCATCCGATATTTTGCAAAATGTTGTGACCCCTTTAATTCGCTAAAAGTCAAAAATAAAGATTTGACCCCTCCCTGTTGATAAGATCCGGGTCCGATGATTGGTTTTATTTTTATACTAACTTGGCAGCAGACCATACCTGTGCACCGCCGATCCATTTGGCCTTCGGCTGCTTTTTATCGGGCAGGACATCCTTGCTACGGTAGGCGGGGTCTTTGGGGATAAAGTAATAGCCGCTTTGGTCAATAATTCTCTGGCCCACCAGGTACATGTTTTTTATTTCGGTCAACGGCTTGGCTTTACGCGGTATCGTGATCACTTCTCCTGTATTGAACCAAGGATCGGCCACGTTCTTGTTCGGCTTCAACTTATCCTCATTCAGCTTCTTTAATTCACTTTCATCGACGGCAAAAAAATCCGCAAGATGCTTAATCTTATTGCCCCGGGCCACCCGATAAGTACCGCTCGCAATTTCATCGCCACTGGTGCTCAATGGCGTGCCGGAGGCGCCATATAACGGCCAAAGCTGCTGGTTGTCGGCCGGCGGGGTGAGTGTGGTTGAATACACGTACTCAACGAAAATAAACGAATGGCCGCAATAACCGCCTAATGAATCGGCACCGGGAACACAACCATAGGCATCGGCGGCATCCTGGTTACTCCAAATCTGAATGACTGTTCCGGGCTTAAGCGCTTCCTCCCAGATAATATTGTGAATGTTAACCGATTTGGTTACAGGGTGGATGATGCGTTCGCCCACGGGAACTGCTCCTTCAGGAATATCTATGATTTCATTGATAAGAAAATAGGGGTCTTTCGCATCCGCGGTGGGCTTTAGCTTATCCCGGTTTAATTGCTTTAAACCCTCCACCGACACCCCAAACATGAGCGATATTTTTTGCAAACTATCGTAGGCCTTTACCTTGTACTTACCCCCTGTTGCGAGGGCCTCGGTCGCACCGTATTGCTTTTCCGTCCCGGGCCAATTCTCCTCGCCGGTGATTTGCCATAACAAGTGCATACGCCGACCATAATCAGCCAGTACATTCCCGTGCCGCAGCGTATCCCTTAAAGATTCTTCTCCCACCGGCCCACCATTGAGAAACTCCTCCGCCAGGCTGGCGTTAAGAAGTGCCTCCAATTTGGTTTTTAATGTCTCACGAAGTTCTGTATATTCTTTGCCTCCGGGCGCCCGTTGCTTTAATTCTTCAAATTTTTGCAGCCCACCATCAAGGCAATGATAGTCTATGTAAGACCTGACATAACGGCGCATTGAGACAATGCTACACGCACCGCCAGGGGCGATGTCTCTTTCCGCATCCTTAAGAATTTTTTCCGCCATCCCCTTCGTCGGCAACAACGGGGCATGCAACAATTTTAATGCGTGGGCCAACTCTGAGCCTGACATTTCCGAACGCAAATCCTCTTCCAGACCGCTGGAGGTCTTTCCATAATAGGCCTCTTTCAGTTTCCTGATGCTGTCAAAGGCGCCGCTGAACGGTGTCAATACAGCAAATATCGCTTCTTCGTCTGTGCCAGCCCCTGCCATTGCCTCCACAAGCCGGGAAACTGCCATTGTGTAATCGGCGGAGCTATATGTTCTGGGTTCTATTTCCAGCTCTTTTGATTTTGGCTTATGGTCCAGCAGGGCAAGGGCATATCCCAACTCGTCACCACTCATTTCGTCCCTTAACTCGGCAACGAGTTTTATCCCGTATCGCTTTAAATAGGCATCCTTCAGATTCGCAATGTGTACGGGCCGCCCCTGAACCTTTTGCAAGACTTCATAAATGGCCTCTTCATCCGTACCGATCCCACTAACGGCCTCATAAATGCGCTTGGCGTACTCCGTATACTCATCGCCATAGGCCTTCCACTCAGGTGGACTGACCGCCTGACGGGACACCGATGTGGCAGCGCTATTTTCGACGATGTTGATTGACGGCTGCCGATGCGCAAAGGAAGGCTTCTTTTCCCGCTGCCTATTTTCTTCGTTGCTGCCCGACGGCTTTTTGGCAAGCGGACTTTGCTGCACCACATGGGTCAACTCATGGGCCAGCAGGCGTCTTCCTCCTGAGGTTTCAGGAGAATACTGTCCAGTACCAAAAACGATATCTTTTCCTGTAGTAAATGCTTTAGCATTAATCGACCTAGCAATATTTGCAGCCTGCGAATTATTATGTACCCTTATTTGATTAAAGCTATAGCCAAAACGTGTTTCGAAATATTTTCTTGTGGATTCAGGAAGCGGTTGTCCACGCTCCTTTAATGAATTTAGATTGGATTCTATGTCAGGTGTTACTTCCGCCGTACTTGAACTATCCCCTTCGGGTTGAATCGCTTCTTCTTCCTCCTCTTTTTCAGGTTCTTCTTCCTGCCTTTGTACAAGAGGAGTTATATGCTCTACTATAGGTTTTGCTTGAATATCTTCTTCCTCCTCCGGTTCTTCCTCCTGTCTCAGGACCGGCTCTTCTTCCTCTTCTTCTTCCTCTGGTTCTTCTTCCTGCCTTTGTACCTCTGGAGTAATCCCTTCGGCAACAGGCTTTGTTTGAATGGGTTCCTCTTCTTCCGGTTCCTTCTCTTCGGGTTCTTCCTCTTGTCTTTGAATAAGCGGAATGATCTGCTCGGCAATCGGTTTGGGTTGAAGTGTCTCTTCTTCTTCCTCTGGTTGTCGCCTGATACTTTCCGTTTCACTGCAGGTCGGGCAGTATGGGTCGGGCATTCGCATAACAATATCCGCAATCCTATCCGCTTCCTTTTCATACTTATCGTTAGATTTCCCGATCTTTAGTTTTGCTTGAATGTCCTCCGATTTAAATAATCTCTGCACAGCCTGATTGCCGATTGTTCTTTGAAGATACTCTATTTGGTTATCTGGTGAATCAACGGTTTTAAGCTTTCCCTTCCGTACACGAGAAACTGTATCAACTCTCTTTGCTTCGGACTTTTTAGCAGCTATTTTATTTACTTTGTTCATCCTTATATCATCAATTACTCAATTAAAATAATAACTGTTTACCCTCCCGTAGATTTCTCGGAGCATTTGCCTTCTGTCTCCCAACCCTCTGGAATAGGTACATCTTTAAATATCTTTTTATGTTCATCATCGCATGGTATAGGTATTTCACCCGGTGGGTATTTTGGGAAAAGGTCAATTTTTTTAGGCTTCGGCGGTTTACGTTTAAGGAATATTAAGGCTCTTCTAAATAGGCGATAAACAGTCTCAAGACGTTTCTTTTCTACCAATTTCACTTTATCTCTCTTGCCGCTTCGAAAAACTTCAATTTCTTTTTCAATTTCTTTCTTTACATCAGTTGGCAAATTTTTATCAGTTACGTGTTCCTTTGCTAACTTATCAGGTTCACCTTCCTTTGGTTCGGCTAACTCTTTTAGTAAGTGCTTAAGCATATCACTTTCCTTAACCTCTTTTTTGGCTTTTCCGGTTCCGGTCGATCCGAACAATTCCGCAGTATAAACATCACCACCAGGTACAGTCCCCTCGATAGGGAACGCCGCTTTAACTGCTTCATCTAGATATTCGTTTCTCCGCATCCTTAATACACCACTTAATGGATGCACCTTTATTGATTCTATCAGTCGATCTTTTGCCACTGTAGCACGTCTTTTTGCTAAACTAATATTACCTTCAAATTTACCTGTTTTCCTTTTCTCTAATGGTCCTTCAGGTGAGGTTCTACCTTCTATACGTTCAACGAAATAACCCTCTGAAATTTTATCGGTAGCCTCTTTCATCATTCTCTTGTTTTGATCTTCCTTTCCTTCTTGATCTACCGCCTCTGCGTATTTGTAGAATATTGGGTAAATGAACTGTTTTTTAGGTTCTGGTTCTGGCTTTGGCTCTGGTTTAATATAATTACATAAATAGCTCCTCTCTGGTTTTCCACAACTGCATTCGAAACAATCCGGCTTTTTAACTTCAGGGATCTCACCACCCAATTCAATATCAATCGAAAATATAATTTGATCTATTGGTATTTCACTCGGCCCTCTACCTGGCACTTCACTTCTTTTGTATTCTACTCCTCCACCAAGGGCCATCCCTCCTGGCGATAGACGATATCGTACCTTACCTTTAAATGTATAGCCCTTTGACTCTGCTCCCGACGTCTCTTCAGATAATATACCACCCGAAAGACGTACTTCAACTGGTCCAATATCTGTATTAAATTGTAATGTGGTACTACTGCTCTTCTTGATTCCCTCCTTAAGGCCCTTATAGCCAGCAATACCTTCTACACGAAATTTCCCTTTTGAGTAACGTAGAACGCCTTTCACTTGTCCGGTGACCGACTCATCTAAACCAGCCTTAGCACCACCTTCAAACTTAGCTAAGAAGCTATTAAATCTTAAAGTAAGACTCATGCCAGCGAGCGGACCTGATTTTTTTAAGGCCTCTTGCAGTTTTTTGAAATTCTCTCCTCTGTCTTTTCCCTTAAGAATCTTATCAACTAAACCGCTTAGATACTCCAGACTTCCTTCGCCTTCTGCAGCGAAACTACCTTTACAATATCTAAATCCAAAAAATGCTTTAGTGGATGTAACACCAGCTGTAACTAGAGATTCCGGTATGGGCTTCGTCTTGCACTCTCCAGCCGTTATAACCTCTGTAACCTTTACGTCACGATCCTTAGAATCTTTCACTGTTTTAGAACGAGTATTTACTTTTAATCTTGAAATATGGTTTTTAGGGGCTTTATTTACAATCCCTGGTGTCTCCGTCGAACTTAATGCGTGAATGTTAGAATTAAATTTTGATTTTCTCATTTCGTTTTGCTGCACAACATGCGTTAACTCATGGGCAAGAAGATGGCTTCCTTCTGAAGTTTCAGGGGAATACTGCCCAGCATTAAATATTATATCACTTCCTCTAGTAAAGGCCTTTGCATTTATAGATTTTGCCGTCTCGGATGCTTTATTATCTGTATGCACCCGTACTCCACTAAAATCATATCCAAATCTCGGTTCAAAATAATTTCTTACAGATTTAGGAAGCGATTGCCCACGCCTTTTTAATGAATTTAGATTGGATTCTATGTCAGGTGTTACTTCCGCCGTACTTGAACTATCCCCTTTGGGTTGAATCGCTTCTTCTTCCTCCTCTTTTTCAGGTTCTTCTTCTTGTCTTTGAACAAGAGGAGTTATATGCTCTGCTATAGGTTTTGCTTGAATATCTTCTTCCTCCTCCGGTTCTTCTTCCTGTCTCAGGATCGGTTCTTCTTCCTGTCTCAGGATCGGTTCTTCTTCCTGTCTCAGGATCGGCTCTTCTTCCTCTTCTTCAGGTTCTTCCTGTCTTTGAACGAGGGGGGTAATCTTTTCGGCAATCGGTTTCGGTTGAAGTGTCTCTTCTTCTTCCTCTGGTTGTCGCTTGATGCTTTCTCCATCACTGCAGGTCGGGCAGAAAGGTTCGGGCATTCGCATTACCATATCTGCAACCCTATCCGCTTCCTGCTCATATTTATCGTTGGATTTTCCGATCTTTAGTTTTGCTTGAATGCTTCCCGATTTAAATAATCTCTGAACCGACTGATTGCCGATATTATTTTGGAGATACAATATTTTATCTACTGGCGACCTTAAAGTTTTAAACCCTTCTTTTCTACTTGTAAGAAAAACAGCACTATCTTTCTTTGCCGCAGATTTCCGGACACTTATTTTTGTCGTTTCACTCATTTTTTATTAATCATTCCCCATAATTTGCCATGTGTTGAGATTTAACCCCGTTACCCTCCTTTTCGCCCAATATGGCCTTGCTGTACCACATGTGTTAATTCATGGCCCAGCAAGCTTTTTCCTTTAGTTGTCTCAGGTAAATACTGTCCTACCCCAAATACAATACTTCTTCCTTTAGTAAAAGCCCTAGCATTTATAGATTTTGCCGCCTCAGACGCTTTTGAATCTGTATGCACCCGAACCTCGCTGAAATCATATCCAAAGCGGGGTTCAAAATAATTCCTTACAGACTTAGAAAGCGGTTGTCCGTCAGTACTTAATGAATTAATGCTGGATTCAACAGTACGGCTTGCTTTTACCACAGTTGGTCCATTTGATTTAGCTTGAATCGGTTCCTCTTCCTCCTCTTCTTCCTCAGGTTCTTCTTCCTGTCTTTGAACCTCAGGAGTAATCCCTTCGGCAACAGTCTTTGTTTGAATGGGTTCCTCTTCCTCCTCTTCTTCCGGCTCCTCCTGACGCTGCAGCACAGCATCATCAGCCAGCTTGGTTTGAACCGGCTCCTCTTCCTCTTCTTCCTCAGGTTCTTCTTCCTGCCTTTGTACCTCTGCAGTAATTCCTTCGGTAACAGGTTTAGCTTGAATCGGTTCTTCCTCCTCCTCTTCTTCGGGCTCCTCCTCTTGTCTTTGAACAAGAGGGGTTATTTGTTCGGCAATTGGGTTAGCTTGAAACTCTTCTTCCTCCTCCTCTGGTTGTCGCTTGATGCTTTCTACCTCATTGCAGGTTGGGCAGTACGGTTCGGGCATCCGCATAACAATATCTGCAATCCTGTCCGCTTCCTTTTCGTACTTATCATTGGGTTTCCCGATTTCAAGTTTTGCCTGAAGGGTATCGGACTTAAATAATCGCTGTACTGCCTGATTTCCGATTGTTCTTTGAAGGTGAGTGATATTATTTGCGGGTGAATCTTTATTTTGTAATGAAGCTATTTTTGCTATCACGGGAGATGGGCTGTTTTTCTTAAGAGGTTTTTTAATTTTAAACTCCATCTTATTTTTCATTGCCTTCTCCTAATTTATTCTCACATTATCAACACTGAAACACATTCTCTCATTAAGCATCAAGATTCCATCAGTTCACCGAATTTGATATTTTTCAACTGTTGATTATCCAATGCTATCTCAAGAAGAGCCATTCCTTCCTGCAGTTGTATAACCATCTCCAAATACTCATCCTTTAATCCGATAATTTCGAGAAGCTCTTCGGGGCTTTTTAAAAGTATATCACTTATATTATAATCAGCTAACATATCAAAAGGAGCCAAAGTAACCTTCAAACCCATTACCATTTTTGCTTTTGCACGGAATTCTCTCAATTTTACCTGTGGTATATTACCAATAGTGTCTAACGGATTGATCTCCACTAAGTCGTTTAAAGTTTCGATGCCAAGACTCTTAAGAACAGCGGCATATTTTTCTCCAACGCCATCGATACTTCCAACCGGTAAAGCTGCCCCGAACCCCGATAATTCTTCCGGTTTTATAGCGCCCGTCGTAAAAGCAAGATTTATTTCCCGAACCAATTTCAATTCGGATGTAATGTCTATCCGGGGATGGATTACGTGATTAACCATGATTCCGCTTTCTATTTCCAGAGTTGCATCTCCACCGAAGAGCCCAAATTCTCTCAATTGTTCTGAACCTCCGGAGGAAAAATCTTCGCCTTTAAACTCCGAAGTGATTGCAAGCCCGCTTGAAGGTGTAGTAGTCGATTTGCCCTCGCTATCAATATATTCAATATCACCGGTTTCTATTGGTTTACGTATCAGCTCCTTTGTTAACTTCGAATCCGTTAAGTTAGGTCTTGGGGACTGGGAGTCCCAACCGCTCGAGCCTTCCCCAACAGCCCAGTATAGTATCCCGTACATCCCCTCATGGCGTTTCATCAACGAAGCTAAAAGTATATTGCAATTTCGTACAATAAGATTGGAACTCCAGTTACTCTCCCAAATAACCTTCCCATTAGCATCAGTTAGTCTATCCCTGTAGAAACCTTTCATTTCTTTATTCCCATTCCTTACGTTTAGAACCAATAAACAAATCCACCCGTTATTTGATAATTGGTTGTTGTTCCAACGTTCCAGACATCACCTATCCTGAACATTCGTCCCTCTGCACGCAGTCCAAAGGAATTGTTGAGCTGGAGTATAGCACCTACACCACTTTGAATAGCAAAAGCTTCATCATCGGCTCCAAATCCTTTGAACATAACATAACCGGCTCCTGCAGTGGCGTAGGGTTTCCATAGTCCGGAAACAGGAAGTTCATATCGGAGATTACCCATAGCCTGAATTACCTTACCGTTCGCACCGGCAATATTCTCTGTAAAAGTGACTCCTCCTTCAAGTTCAAGAACAAGTTGATTTATAAGTCTATAGCCAAGTTTTCCACCTACAACAAGCCCGTCATTAAGACCAAGTGTATCGTCAAAGATGGTCCATCCTGCAAAGAGCGCAAACCCATATTTCCCTTCCCCTCCTGGTCCTGGTCCACCACCTTCTTTTACGTATTTGATGCCAACTCCTCCGATATCTGCGCCGGGGGAACGGAATAATTTTCCTCTATGATCTGCAATTTTACCGTCTACATCTAAAATACGAACCGCACTTGCTTCGGTAATTCCTTTATCTGCAAGATCGAATTGCCCAATTCCTCCTTTAACTGTACCTAAATTAACATAACCATTCTTTGTCTGAACTTCAACGCTATACGATTCGGCAATTTCAGAAATATTAGCACTCTTTGCCACCTCATATACAATCAAATCCGGACCAGAACCGTTATATATGGTTTTATCCTTAACTGCTAAAGTTATACTTCCGCCCCCACCTAGAGAAACAAATTTGCCTGAACCACTGCTTAAATCAGGTTGTCCGGTAGCATTCTTTGGATCTGAGTATTTGTTAAATCCTTTTTTACCTTCTTTTCCGGGTTTATACTGGATGACTTTGTCAACAAAAGTTAATCCTGAAGGGACTTCCAATTCATAATTTTTAAAAACTTTTTGATTTCTATAGTTCACATTAATTTTAGGGGTTTTCTCAGGATTTTCCAGCATAATCATCTGCGAAAAGCTACCATTACCATTATTGATAGGTTCACCCCAGAGTTTGCCATTCGCAACCTCGATTTTTAAACCTTCTATTACCTTCTCACTTATCGATACGTTTCCGAAAGGATCTTCGCCGTAAAATTCAACTACTGCAACTTTCCTTATACGTCCATCGATCGGTAAGAAATCAAATTTATAAGCCAAGACAATATTCGGAAGATACCACCAGGAGGAAACATCCCTCTGGCGTCTTGCCTCACGGGAAAAGTTATGACCAGCGGGAGTTAATCCTTCAGCATGGAAGTGAAAATCATAGGTGCCGGCTACATTGGTGTTCTCTATAGTCACTGTATAAACTCCATCATTGGCAATTGCATCCCCGCCGTTTACGCCGTCATCATATAGGAATATACGAGAATCAATATAGTTAAATTCCGGTTTGACCCCCAGAATATGTTCTATAGCGTACGCTTGTTGAGTAATAGCATTCGCCGGTTCCGCAAATAGCATCTTCGGGACAGCCGCCATTTGAGTTTTAGAAACATAATTCATTGCCATCCAATTATCAAAGGATTCACTGGGTTTGTTTAACGTTGTATAAACCGTGGCGCCGGTAACAGGGACACCATTCCCCTGAAGTACAACTTCTACCTTTATTTTATTCCCCGTATAGTAAGCAGATTTATCGAAAACAGTTTGCATTTTGAGCCCAGACTGACTTATCAAACCGTAACAATAGGGTTCGGACCCATTTAGGTCATCAGAGCCTTTAATAATGACTTGATAATCCCCTTCTGTTACCCAATTACTATTAAGGGTGTAAATCTTAAATTTATCATTTGAATAGTAATTGATCTGTGAATTAGAAGCTGCAACGGCTGGTGTTATCAATCGACAGTCGGGCGTGAGTATTTCGAATTCTAACTGATTTTCTTGATAGGTATCCCAGTAGCAGTGAAATATCAATTGTTTATTAAAGCCACTGACAGGAATAGTACGAGCAATTTGTTGGCCAGAGGCAATATACCCCGGAGGGTCTATATCTAAATCCAAGCCTAATTCATCAGAAAGGATTTGATCGAAACAATTATCAATATTAAAACTATTATCAGAAAAAACTTCAAAAGAATTATCCTCACCCGTTTGTTCAGTCCAACTTCCAATTTCTCGCATCAAATCAACATCTACACTGGCTTGATTTGCTTTTCCATATGCAAGCGTATAAACTCTTGCACCACTATTCTTTACATTAGTTTCAAAATTTTTCGGATCCCGGCCCCAACCTTCCCAATACCCGTCAGAAAACAAGATCAAAGCTCTTTTGCTTCCACTATGAGAAAAATGATCGACTCCAACATCTAATGCTTCACCAATTGGGGTCCCAACGTTTCCATAATCTACCAGAGCCAGACTATTTTCAAAACTTTGCCTATTAGTAGCATTAATTGTAGATAATGAAGGCAAAACAGGCGCCGTATATACGCCAGAGTTAAAAGGATCTCCAAAATATATGCCATTGAACCAGCCAATACCCTCTGCCACCTCCACTAATTTCACTAAAAAATGTGAAACTGCAGATTCAAGTTCCTTCCACCTTGAATCATTGAATTGGGAAGATGTAAGAGAATTACCAAGTGGATCAAGCTGCCTCATACTACCGGATGCGTCCAGCAATAGTACAACTTCTCTGGTTACGCCTGTACCTCTCAAATTTACAGTAACGCTTGGATAACTCGGATCATTTGTCAGAAAAACTAAGCTCGCCTGTTTAAGCCCACTACTTGTTGGGGTGAATTGGAGCGTAATCGGTTCTGCTGGATCGCCTGCCTCAATTCCGGTGATGTTATTGCCCGATGGAGCAAGTCTGTTAAATTGTGAGCTCCCGGTTCCCGATATAGGTCCTATGCTCGTTATATTTAGGTCTACTGCACCAGTATTGGAAATATTAACACTTTGGACCTCCGGTGAGTTAATATTTACCTCTTCAAAATCCAGAGTTATGTTTGGTAAAGCACCGCTAACACCTGCAACCACTAAATGGGGAAGCCCTCCTTCGCCTGTTAGCAGAATATCTACGTCTTCATCGTTACTGGTAATAGTTATTGTTTCGCTGAAGGGAGCTTCTGCATTTGGCGTAAATTGAATTGTGTAAGCATCGGAAGCACCCGATGCCAAGGTCTGTTGCGTTGAAGGAGCTGGTCCATTATAACTAAATGCAGTTACTGAGGCCAAATCCGGTAGGGTATAGGTTAGTGTAGAACCGGATGGACCGGTGTTTGTGATGGTAAAATTGTAATTCGTTATTGATGTTTCTCCAACCCGTACAGCGCCAAAATCGTAAGAGATTGGCGTGACGGAAATGGTCGGACAATGATTTTCACCAAAAGTCAAGCTGCTGGGAGTCAAAATGTCTACAAATCCGGTTTGAGCCGGCCAATATTTTTTATCCGTACCACTGCCGCCCACCGAGATATGGGCAAATAAATCAAAATTTTTAGGATCGCTGATACCCATGTGAGCCATTGTAATTCTACCCTCCAGAATCCATCTTTCGGGTGAATTTTCCAGATCACACATAAAGTCGGTATTTGGTGGTTCCGTGCCCGAAGCCCAGGTTGTCCAGGTGCTGCCTGGAAGCCCTGAAACACCGCTGTTGGGAATGATCTTATTCGCCGGGACAACAGCTGGCGTGAAAGTTGCTGGAGAAGCACCGGAATTAAAAGGTTTAATCTGGAACATCATGTTTGGAGCAGAGGCAGGGCCTATGCCCAGAAAAAATGTCTGGTCCTCCGGGGAACCAAGTGAAGTTGTCACTTCAGTATAGAAATATAGATACGTAGCATCCTTGGCCAGCTTCAACACAAAATTTGTAGCACCAAAGTCAACGGAGTAATAAGCAGTATCAGGATCCCAATCTCCGTCCGTAGCGTCAATTACTATAGGACCACTTAACAGGCCTTTTGGAATGCAAATTTGCTGAGCGGACAAGAATACTGGTATTATGGTTAGCAGAAAAACCAGGTTTGCTGATTTCTTTATAATACGATGGGGTTCTTCGATTATTCTACTTAAATTTTTTGACATAGTTTTGCCTCCTTTTATAAAATTTGATTAACTTATTTCTGTAATAATGTATATTGGCATTTCTCTAAAAAAGCTTGTATCGCCGGTTTTAAACAACCGAATAATCATTAAACTTTCCTGTCCATTTACGGCTGATGCGGTAGCTCCGATCGGTATTGTAGCCGGAGTTGGGAAAATCGAATCATCTGGCTGTATTGAACCTGAAAGGTCAAAAGGAACGAGAGTGCCAGCCCCAAGAACTTCAAATGAACTGGGATTCCCGATGAAGTCAACACTGAATTGAAATTCGTTGGTAATCGTAGATTCTACCAGATATCTGATCTCGAGTTCAAAGGAAACATGCTTGCCATCACTTGTTTTGCCGATGGGGACCACATCGGAGACGTCCGGTGTGGTTACCGCTAACAACAACTCCGGAGCCGGTAGGTCTACTACATCACCAACCGTGACAAGTATTTCGAGATTTGAAAAATCAATATCATCGGGATTTAGTTGAGATTTTGCATTTAAAAAGATTCTAGAAGATGTGCCTGGGGTCAAGACACTGGGGACAATTAAATTAAATGCAATATTCACCGTTGTTTCTTTTTCCATTAACAAAATAGCTTTGGATTTATCGCCAGGATAGGCGGGGTTTTCTCCCAAGCTTTTGAACTCAAATTTGAAGACTCCCTGTGTGTCTGAGAGTGCCAACTCTATAGTTTCGTCCACGTTAAGTTCACTGCGTATAGAATAAATAAACTCGTAAGAAAGTCCGGGATTAATAACGGCAGTCGGACCATCAACTACCTGAATATCGAGCGAACCAACTGGCAATATCCCGGTTTGCCTGCCAATTTCATCGTTAATAAAAATTTGTGCATCGTAAGCATTGCCAAGATTTGGGGATTCCCCTGACATGACACTCTGTCGTAACCCCGGTATGTCGCTGCCATTCCCTTCTAACCAGGTATCTAAGTCATTCAGAAGTAACTCGGTTCCGGCTCTTGCTGAATTGCCGGCAGTTAGTTCAAGCATAGAATCGACAAAATCACGTTGAGCATTATAAAGGCGACGCAGGTAATCCAAAGCAGCATCGTTATCAAGTCTTTCCAGTGACGCGTCTGTTATTCCTGATTCGGCAAGCATTCTAACGTCTTGAAAACATCTTAAGATTTTGACCGACTCGACCGCGGTAAGACTACTAAAATTGTCCGCTAAGAAATAATCGCTTTCTAGCAGTGCATTATAGACCGTACTGGTTGATCGCAACATATTAACAAATAATCCGGAGTTAACCCAGTCTATGCCGAGTTCCCCTTTCACATGTATCGGTGATATAACTGTATCGGATAGCGTTAGTCGCCGTTTTCTTAAATCAATGATACTTTTTTCAGGAATAATACGATTTCCATCATCTGACTTACGATCTAATCTAGCGAGAGCCAGGTATTTGTGTCCGGGTACTCGAGTAATCCCTGAGAGGTCAGTGGCATTTTGAGCAACGCGGATAGCCCATTCTCTCTTTAATCTAACTGTTGTTTCAATGCCCACTTGCGCTAACATAAAATCATCGTCTTCTTCGCTATTTATTTCTCTATCCCAAACGTCGATATAAACCATATCTGGCCTGTCGCTGCTTGGAAGTTCATCAATCGCACTTATAACATCTACCCCCCATTGGTCTGCCAATTCTTGGTTTTGATATAGAGGTTGCGAGGTAAACTCCAAATCGTTCTCGTTCAATATCTCTTGGCCTGAGACTAATAATCGGCCTGCTTTTTCGGTCGTCCCGTCACCTCCACAAATTATAAAATCGTTACCAGTGCTTACCTCCACGTTAGCTTCTGCTAAAGCTGAGAGAACAGATATAACTTCAATGGCAGTTGCCTGTGAGATATCAGTAAAATCACCACTCGAAAATGTAATCGTTTCTCCGGCTTCTCCATTAGTTTTTACTGTAAGAGTCATTCCATCGCTTAAACTAAATAACCCAGAAGCGTTGCCCGTTAGTCGAGAAGGCGATGAACCATAACGCTCCGAAAAAGATTTCCCCGGGAAGAAACCTAATGTACTGGCAGCGGTTGAGTTATTAAGATCAATTTCTATCGAAGAATGACCATTAACTATATTCTTCGCAATTAATACAATTGCACCAATCCCTCCTCCAGCGAGCGCCTGAATCCGGAAGCCATCGTTGCCACCAGGAACACCATCGCCGATGAATTGGCTGGAAAGCTCCTGTAGCTCGTGCCTTCGCAAATCTTCCAATTCATTCCAATCTGTGTCTAAGATTGGCACACCTTGTTGCATTCGAACACCAACGTAGTGTTTGGAAACCGAGTCGGCTAATCTATCTTTTGGGTTACGTGAAAAATCGCCCATAATTTACCTCCTGTGCCTCTCTAAAATATTAATCGGATTGTCCTGACCATTTTATCATCCGCTGCTTTATGAATTACCGGGTGACGAACATAATCGATCATGTAAGACTTTTTGCCGACTTGCCCAAAAAGACCAAATTCTCTTAAAGGATACGTCTTTTCTTCGCTTTTAATTGGCGGTGGTGTACCCGGTTCCATAGTAACTGTGATCTGGATACGATGGGTTGGAGTGCTGGTAGGTTTTCCCGCTGCATCTAAATATTCAATCATTTTAGGCTTCAATGCAATGTTGAAAGGTTTGAGATCGGTCAGTTGTTCTATCGATCTTAACGGTGGTGGGGGAGGCTCTGTATCCCAACTTTCTTCTCCTTTTCCTACAGCAAGCAATTTAATTCCTGATGTTTTATCTCTCTTCATAAAAGCCGCCAATAATTGACGGCATCGATCCACAATGATATTTGAATACCATCCTGACTCTATTATTTTTCCCTCTCCGGTAATAATACGGTCATAATAGATCCCTCTTGGTAATGAAACTTCATCATTCATAGATAACTCCTCGTTATTTAAACTATTAGGGGAAACTATCCCCCGGACCCAACACAATCTCTTTACCTTCAGAAGTTAGTACATCTTTATAGGTTTCCGATATAAAATATGTTTCATCAGAGAAAGGTTTTCCATAGGTATAAACATAATCGGTGTGCATATCAGGTTTCGTTATAAAAACTGCTCGGTCGGTAATAGGCATAAACTCTTTTAAGACCTGTCTTATTCGAGATATACCTAACTCAATTTTATCCGAATCCATAGTGTCTGTAGTTAGATAAATCCCAATGGTATCTCGAGAGTACCAGTCATTGTTATATCTTTTTCCGCCTTTACCGGCATCATAAGTATATGTTTGGAAATCCTCAAATTTACCCTTCAGTGAAATCTTGTCGGAATTCCTTGCATCGGCAGCTGTACATCCTGCAGCCCGGAAATCGATAGTTTCTGTAGCTTTATAATCTTCACTGGTGTATGTCGTACTTATGTTAGAGCGATAAATAAGGAGTAAAGAATTCTCTGCCGCTATCGGCAAGGAATCACGCTCGGAATATGAACTTGCCGTGATTTGTTCTTCTGTTCTCCAGGTATCGGTCAAAACATCTAATACTCTATGCCATATCGAGTGGCTTCCGGCTCTATTGGAACTCCATGAGAGTTCAATATCCCCATCTTTGTTAACAAAACAAGCAGGCTCACAGTCATGATAATCCGGAGGTAAAGCAGAAAAAGCTTTGACTTCGCTCCAACCTGTACCATCAAGATTCAGATTTCCCTTTATTCTGTAGACTAAAGTCCATCTTGTCTGATCGGGTTCTGCCGAAGGCTCCCGGCGAGACCAGAAAACCCATATGGATTGATTCGGATGAAAACAAATAAACAGGTCGCGTTCTACTCTCGGATCGATTCCGCTGTCTAAAGGAAAAGCGACAGTAGTTCCCCATGAACCGTCATATCTGGAATATTTCAACTGCCAATTAGCAGCTGTTTTCTCCATCCAGAAAAGCCATATTCTTCCCGTATTGTCTGTTATTGCAAAAGGTGTTTTCCTTTCTATCCCATCATTGCTAAAAGGCAAGGATGCCGAGCTAACCCATTTATCTCCGCTAAAATCGGAACATTTAATATTCCACTTTTTATCTTCAAAATCACTCCAGAAAACCTTAAGAGTACCGTTATAAAATACAGCAGAAGGGTCTTTATAGATTACATTACCAAATGCGAGAGGCTGACTGGGCGCCCATTTCTCTTTTCTGTCTTCACGATAAGTTTTATACCATATACTACTTGTTTCTATCCATTTCCCCTTACCTTGCCACTGTTCTTTATCCGTCTTGTAGGTTATTTCATTCCTATGATAGAAAAGCCACAGCGTATCATTATCGTCCCACACTGCCGAAGGCCTGCCCTTATAGGCGAAATTCGTTGATAGAGCCTTGGTGGGTTCCGACCAGCTCCCGGAGCCGTTTTTTTGTTTCATCCAGAGGTTAAGTTGTTCGGGACGATTGGATAAAAATACATTGTGTACAAACTCCTTCGTACGGCACTCCCAATTAGTTATACGTTTTACAGTGGCTTCAACCGTGGGGATAATGCCTATGGTCTTATAAAGTGAAGGAGCATATTTAATCTCATTCCGCTGATTTTGAATTTCCAGATTAAAATCGGTTTTCCAACCAATCCATTGAGCCAGAAGGGAAAGCAAGTTTCCATCTATCTTATTAACATCACATAAATTCCTTAAAGATCCGGTAAAACTATAGAGTTGGTCGAGAATACTACCTGGAATATCTAAAAAATAGCGTAATTGACTTTCTTTATCATATCTGTGATATATACCCGGTAAAAGATTATACATCCGCTGGGATAAACTATACGGAGAAGTCGCTATTGTAGAGACACGATTTCGCCTGTCTATTTGACATTCCGGAGGATTACCTTTGTAAGGGAACAGCATATAATAATATACCGTTTCACCCTTTAGATTTTCATCAACTGCAGAATTTAAATCTTCTCCTTCAGTTACTAAAAACCCATCTTCCGGCGAGGTAGGATATGTACCCTCTTTACGCATTATACGAATGCCCGGATATTGTACCGGGTCAGGATTCTCCCATGTCAATTTAATTCTGTTCCCTTTAATTTTATCCCAGAAAGGATGTGGTATTGCTTTAATGTTTTCTAAACGCATAGCTAAATTTCTTCCTCTTCTTCTTCCTCTTCCACCTCTACATTTATACCTTTGGCGTAATTGGAATCCTCCGGAATTTTTGGAATTTCACCAGGATCCAACGAAATCTTACCTTTAGGCTCGATGTCTTCTTCCTGGTCTTCAGTCTTAAATTCATTTATGTATACGTATTCAACACCTTCTATATCTTCTATTGCTTCATAAAATTTACTCAGGTAAATACATTTACCAAAATACACATTATCAAAATCAAGTAGTTCGGCTGCAGCTTTCTCTACCTGTTCTTTAACTTCTTCCGGATTATAATAACTTTTTACATTAATTTTTGCCGATACATAGATATCCACATAAGTTACATTCTCGATTTTAATTATAGTTGAAAGAGGACGCTTATCCTCAAAGTACGCCAGCAAATTCGATTCAAGGATATCATCTACATATCCTCCGCCCTCTGGGGCAATAAATAGAGTTACTGTGTTCCAATTAAGGGATTCGGCACGTACTTTTCCCACACCATTGAACTCAAGAGCGAGCGCTTCATAATCCTCTGCTGTTACAGATCTCTTAAGTGATCTAAAAACACGAGGGGCATGAAATATTGCATCCTCTATACTCTCTCGTTCGGCCCCACCTGTCGCAGGTACAGGGTTGGTCACATCTGCGGCAGCAGCTGTTAACTGGGGGGCATCGACTATAGTGATAATTTTATTAGCTGCAACGTTGCCGGACATTCCGCCTCCGACTCTATATGTTGCTTTAATAACGGCGTTATTAGGCGGTATGGCACCAAACGAACCATCTCCAAAAATTATTGTTGCTCTGTCTTCATCGTCTATTCCAATCGCATAATCTTTTTGGTCTTCCCTGCTGAAAGCAAGACTTTCCTGTAACTCCCATTTTGTTGGAAGACCATTTAAATAAGATATTACAATGATATCTCTATTAATGTCTTGACTTGCTCCGATGGACCTTAATATCAATTCGGGTTGCGCTAACACGAAACTCTGGTTCGCGGTACCGTCCGAAGTGCCTAATATTTCGTCTTCGATCAAATAGCCCTCTTCAACAGGAATCCCTTTATATTGTTTTTTGTTAGATACAGCGGTAATGGTGCTAAAATCAATTTCAAGAGTAGTTTCGCGAGTATATTCGAAACGGACACTCGGGCTGTCCTTTTCACTCTTTGTCGCGAACGCATCTCCTTTTTCTATCTTGATAAGATCATTGCAGCTACCATCAACGGTCACGGTCAAAGATGCAGCTGCGGGTGCTGCAGTAGAAAATCTATAACCTATAAGTTTCAGATGCTCAATTACACTGCGTCGTTCTTTTGCAGTAGTTAAGAAACTCTCATTGGCGATACGATCCTGATAGTAACTAAGAATATCAGCCATATGAGCAAAAAGTTCTATTAAGACAATTCCGAAGTCCGCTTCCGAGAGATCGGTCCATTCCGGAAGTACCTCCGGGATCAATTCAATCATAGTATCTTTAAAGCTCTCGTAATCTCTTGCCATGTAATCGATTACTTGCATATCTTCGACTTTATTTATTTTTGCCATAGGTATAAACTCCTGTTTTCAATTTAAAAGGCTATTTTAATCGCCTGTTTTTCAAGCGCGTCTTTCCTTATATACACAATCACGACTATTAATTTTTCATCTTTACTCTCTACGTCTACAGTTTCCACCAAAATCTCGTCACCTAACCAGCGTTCCAAAGATTTCCTGATGTTGAACTCCGTTGTTGCAGCAAGTATTTCGTTGTTAGGATCAAACACTAAATCCCTCAATCCGCATCCAAACTCGGGCATGTTGACTCTTTCTCCCGGAGAGGTAAATAAAATTTGGATAATCTTCGCCTTAATATTTTCATCTCCTGATACAGAAGAAATACTTCCATTTGTTTCTATTTTAAAAGGAAAACCAAAACCCTGTTTATCCACTTGTCCTCCTTAGTCTACCAATCCTGTACCGGCATTATTTTGAGTAAACTCAACATTGTTCTGTGTGCCTGAAAGAGCCACACTATGATAATGGCTTCCAGGGTCGGCTTCCCCGGTTTGACCGGATACAGAGGTACTTACATTGCCGCTTGTAGTAATACTCTGAATTACCATATTGCTTTTTATATGGCTGATTACTCCCTGGGCTATAGCATACGCAAGTTCCTTCCAACTATCACGTATCTTCTTCATATCCTCTGAAGATAAATCTTCCTCCAAAGGTGGAGACATATATTCGTCGATCTTATCGTAAATCGCTTTGCTCATTCCTGAACTGGCTGTTATATCACCTGCATTAAGTCCCATCTTTATTTCACCGTATTTGTTGGCGAGAGTGCAGGATCAAGTACTAGGGGCGCGCCAGGCACCGGCGGCGTTGTCGGAGCGCCCAGGTTGCCTGTGTGCATATGAGTCATAAACGTCGTGTTTATCCAGTTGTCGAGAGCCATTTTCAGCTGATTTCCAAGTACTAATGGTTCACTTGCACCATCACCGATTTTTATGCTGCTGCTTTTAATAGTTACACTTGAACTGTCCATCGTAATAACATTACCGTTTTTATCCTCTACCGTAATTCCATTACCATCGAGGAGTACGTTATTTCCATTGGAACCATCGTCTATTTCAATACCTGCCTGATCCATTCTGATTACCTGACCGTTCACAGCTTCAACAATCAAAACCATTTCTTCACCATCTTTGTCTTCGAGTTGTATTGTGTGCCCTTGTTTGGTCTTTATAATTTTTCGGGTTAGTGGGTCCTGAACACTACTGTCTTCCGACCCATCTGCCTTATTCGGCTTGGGCAGTTCACTTTCTCCGCCCGGTTTGCCCCAATAGGTCCCCACCCATATTGGATATTCCAAGTCTCCTGCTTCAAACTCCACCCATACACCGGCATCTACTTCGGGAATCGCGAGAAAACCCTGATCGGCTATACCTCCATAAGGGAGGCAGGGCATGGCCCATCCCGTAACAACATCGTTCCCCAGTAAACTCGGGATCTTCACCTTTAATCGGCCCAACTTTTCAGGATCCTCGTTATCAATCACAATTCCCCTGTATTTCCCATAATATCTATGATCGACTTTCTCGATTAATCTATTTAAAGTTTTATCCACCAATACTTCTTCCATTTAATTAACTCCTCTCAAAAATTTAAAAAAGCTCCTCTCCTTCAAAATCCTCTGAGCCTTCCGGTTCTATCGCGTTTCTTACCACATCAAAATGTTGTGTATAACCATTTTCTGTAAAACTATGTTTTACTTTTGTAACATAATAAATTCCGCTGAAAGTTTCACCAACTCCTTTAATTGTCACTAATTCTCCGGATCTAAGTACGTCCTGGTATAAAAAACTATTAATTTCTCCTTCTGCCTTTACAAGCCACTCTGCATTGTCGTAAATTCCCTGACAGAGGGTCTGTATCGCCGGTTGGCTATTTGCTTTGGTATGTTTTACAAAAATCTTTGTGGGGGTAACATCTGAGGAATATAAATCTGCGGCTCCTACCGAACCCAGCGATTTCTGCTCTGTCGAATCTACTGTTACATCTTGTTCTTCTTTGGTTAGCAAATCCAATTGATGCATTTCCACATTCGTTGCTTCCAAAGCATTTAGTGTTATATTGAAGTAAGACAAATTGGATTTTGCTCCAAACTGCATAGCTAATATTTTCTGAGGTGTAGCGTCTAATTGAGGTGGACGAAAGTATCCTGTCTCGTTATGAACAAAGCACTCAAAACCATTCCGCTTTGCCAGTCTTTTTAAAAACTTAATATCGGTTTCCCTCTGGATTATCGTAGAGGTTGCTTCCTCGTGTACAATCTCCGTCTCTTCAACCTCAGGTGTCAATCCGTAATTGCCGAATATTTCTGAAGCAATATCGCTGTCCTTCTTGTCCGGCCAATCCTTAAGCACTTCTTCCCTGTTCATTAATACGCTGCCGTCCATGCCTTTAACATCCAGATAACTCTGTGATAATTCTTTATCAAAATAGGGTTTCACCTGGGTAATATATCCGGTAAACACCTCGACTACATTATCTTCAAAACCTGCCGATATGGACACTTCTTTCCAAAGACTTATTCGTTCATCATCAATCCAGGTCCAGGTTCCGTCTTTTTTCAGTCGAATAGCCAGCCTAATATTAAAAACGCTTGCCAAATCTATATCTTCTTCTGCCTCAACACTGATAATATCCTGGTATAAATCCTGGATTTCTTCATCATCGATCTTTATAAGGCAGATTTCGCTTTTCATCTAAAATTATACCTCATTTAAGTTAACTTTTTGGGCGGAATTATAATTTTTTTCCCGATACGTTCTTTTTTGACAATTTGCTCTTCCGTAAGATTAAAATCATTGTCTGTAATGGTGTTAATAATTTCTTCCTGGGTAACTTCCAGCTGGTTGTATGTTATATCTAATGTGGATTCAAAGATATCGTTTTTCACCTTACGAACGCCTATTTTTCTCTCTAATTCTTTTATCAAAACAGACCAGCTGCTTTCAGTCCCTGCGGGCTCAATAACGAAAATCTCGCTTACGAATGGATATTGATTTATAATATCCGTGGGAAGAAAGAATTCGGGATTCGCATCACAGATACGCCACCATTTTAAAGAATTGTCATAATACTTGTGTGCCAACAAATCCAGTCTGTCATTCTGATTTACCGTGTGTTGAAATTCTCCAGTAGTATCATCTATCCATCGAAACTCCTTTGAACGGGACATTTGGTCTTTTCTGTCAGTAATAATTATTTCATCTAAATTTTTATAGCGAGATCCTTTAGAAAACATTATTCTCTTTCTCTCATAAAGGTATAACGGTACTTGCGAGGTCCGCAATATTAGCTAAATTTAGCACCGACATAGCTTCTTTCATTGCTTTCGAATATAAGTGCGGCGCGTTTTCCCCTTCTATAACCGTTAAACCTACCGTAACTATTGCCCTAATTGGATTAAGGTCTGTACTGAATTCCATTTCATTTATTTTTATACTATCTATATTGACCGGGAGAACCTTCTTTCTCCCCCATATGAAGAGTATAATCGGAGGTTTTTCCGAACCTGTGAAAGAATATCCCTCACTCGAGCCCAGGAGATCTGCGACCGCGCCTAAGAGGCTTTCGCTTTTAGGATACATCATAAGCTCCAGAGTAGATAGTTGGGGAGCAATCCCGAATTGTTCAGTGATAGAATCGCCTTCATCAAGTTTATCCGTGGCATCAAGGCGTATATCGAAAGAAATTGTTTCCAAACCGATTTTTACGTCTTGAGCCTCCTGTATATCTTCCAGATCCGAATATTTCTTATATAATTTCCGTAAAGATTTTTCTGTTCCTTCCCCAGGAACAGAAAATGTGTTAGATCTATTTCTGGAAATAGAATCAGGATTAAATTGAAATGGGACAAATAATGGTGGAATGCTGATTCCATATTCAACAAATGCACCTTTTAAAATCTTCGGCGCGTTTGAAAATCCACTCATTAATTCCTCCTTTTTATTTTTTTATTCATCATTGACTCTCTTCAAAACTTACCAAATTTGCATATTCACCTAAATCCGACTTGATGAAATGTCTACCTATCTTTTTATATTCCTGCTTTGTAGCTTCCATAATATGTTTCATTTTAACGACTCCGGAATCTGCAGCTGCCAAAAAGGCCGAATTTACCGCGATATTCTTTATATTCCCGCCTGAAATCTTGAAATGAGTAGATAAAAATTTTAAATCGATGTCTTTGTTAACCGGCGTATCCTCCGGGAACACTTTACTCCAGATGTGATACCGGTATTTATCATCAGGGAAAGGAAAATCCACCAGGAAGTGCAGCCGTCTTAAGAAGGCATCATCCATATTTTGCTTAAGATTTGTAGCAAGAATGCTGACGCCATCATATTCTTCCATCTTCTGGAGTAAATAACCAACCTCGATATTTGCATACCTGTCATGTGCATCTTTGACTTCGGAACGTTTGCCGAACAACGCGTCAGCTTCATCGAAAAATAGAATAGCATTGCTGTTTTCTGCCTCCTGGAAAATCTTGCTCAAATTTTTCTCGGTTTCCCCAATGTATTTGCTAACCACACTGGCAAGGTCAATTTTATATAGATCAAGTTGAAGTTCATTTGCGATAATTTCTACAGCCATGGTTTTGCCTGTACCACTATGCCCGGAAAACAGTGCGTTAAGCCCTTTACCCAGGGAAAGCTTTTGACCAAAACCCCACTTTTCATATACTGTATCTTTAAACTTAACCTGATCACATATCGCACGAAGCTGGCAGATGACATCCGTGGGGAGAACAATATCACCCCAGGTATATTTGGAACTGACTTTTCTTGCTAGAGTTCCAAGCTTCTGGTTACACTGTGCCCTGCATCCTTTGTAGAGGTCTCCCATAGTTATTTCCGGATTATTTGTATCCTTTAATCGAACCAAATTTCTTGCTGCAGTTAATGCATCGTTTATTTGTCCCGGAGTAAAACGGAATTTTGTCGCTAATTCCTCAAATTTTACATCTTCCGAAAAGCCGATTCCCCCATTTGTTATTGATTTCCAATATTTGCTGCGAGTACCATAGTTAGGTACAGGAAAATCGATTTTGATGAAATTGTTTTCGTTAAATGAACCGGCCGGTTCCCAGGAACTTTCTCCCGCCAGAAAGGTTAGCCATGAAAATTCTTCGATCGTATTGATCAGCATCTTAATATAAGATTTGTATTTCTCTTCTTCACCTAAAAGGCAGTGCAGGTTGTTTATATAAATGGCAGAGGGTTGTAATAGAGCCTCTCTGAATAAAAGCCTTAATGAGTTTTCAAAAGGTAGTTCTTTAGACAAAAGCGCTTCCAAATCGGCTATAATGATAGGAATATTTAATTCGCTACAAATTACCTCAGCTAAAGATTGCTTGCCGGAACCATATGGCCCGTGAAAATAATATATAAGTTTATTAATGTGCGCCCCTGAATCTTCAAGATGGTTTTTTGTTAGCTTTATTAATTGAGTTATTATTTTTTGGGACAGGTGTAGTTCCTTTGCTTCGGGTACGGGAAATACCAGCTTGGAAAATGATTCGATTCCGTGGCCAAGAGAGTTTATACCAAGAAGAAAATTCACAATGCGTTCGTCGATCCTCAGGAACTCCGAAAGCAAAGTTGTTTTCTGGTTCTGTGTAGTTCTATCTATATGCAAAATATTACTTTTCAATAAGGATGCTTGAGGTAAAAAGAGAGTCCGAGCTCTGATTTTTTCTTTATCGGTCTGACAAAGAAGATTAAGGGTCAGTTCTATACTTGGGCTTTTGCGAGAAATATCATCCTGAAGATAAGCATAGAGTTTTTCGTATTTGCTATCTATTTCCGGAGCAAGGCAGATAAGAACACATTGTTTTTCAAAAGAATTAAGACCAAAAAGACTCGCCAGCTGAGGCAGTGCTAAATAGACACCTTTAGAAATACTCCTTTCTCTCTTCTGTGATATTTTCTCCTCTGAACGAGCG
This sequence comes from uncultured bacterium, assembly GCA_964418485.1. Taxonomy (GTDB): domain Bacteria; phylum Hydrothermota; class UBA3072; order UBA3072; family UBA3072; genus JAFGHJ01. Next base: position 45,639 of record CAYQMH010000005.1, read on the forward strand.
ATGGACTCTAAGAAGCATTCTACCCGGGCCTGGGTTTCATCTTGCGGGTTTTTCTTGCCGGAAGTAGATTTCTTTTTCAAAATATCGTCAATTTCCTTGTCTGATAAGAACAATCCTTTAAACTCATCTTGTGGTTCTACTGATAAAGATTTCCTTAATTTAACTACGCCAAGTTGAATTATCAAATCGAGCTTTGCCAGCTCTTCTCTTATATAATCCAGATTGTCCTTATAGAAATCTTCTTTCTTATCTTTACCCATAATATTATTACGTTACCTCAAAAGTTTCTCCATTCGATTCGTATCCGTCAACCGATATTTTTACTATGTAATCTCCCGGTCTCTGAGTTTTCGGTACATCAAAAGAGATTTGTGCCGGATTCGCATTTGGTGCGGGAGTGATAACTGAAGAACCTATACTGATTCTTATCTTTGTACCGTTCAAACGTTGGCCATTGACGGTGATCGAATCGCCGGGATCTCCCTCGGAGGGAGTGATACTCTCGATTAAAGGAGTCACTTCAAATATACGTTTATTAGCCGGATCTCCATTTATCGACAAATCCACAACGTGTTTACCATTCCCCAGGGTATTAGGGACATAAGCTTTTATTAATTTATCATCCTCAACGGTAATATCCGCAGCGCCGACAGCAACTCCGCCGATATTCATAACCGCAACCCCTTCAAGATCATGCCCGTAAATCTCGATAGGAACAGAGTGTGTATCGCTCGCATCAACTGCACCTCTTAGGGGCTTTATACTACTTACCCAGGGCGTAACCCTAAACACCCGGGGCTTACTTTCTCTACCTTCAACGCTAACAGTAACTGTTTGACCGGGGCCTTTTTTAAGACCCTCGGGTACTAAAATAATAATCTTACCTTCAGTTATACTTTCAAAATCAGTTATTGAATCGCCTCCAAAGTTCACCGTTGTTTTAAATCCCTTCAAGGATAAATTTATTCCCGTGATAGCCAGTTCCGTTCCAACCGGCCCTTCCAGAGGACTTAACTCCGTAATCTGGGGTAAGGCATAAGTCGTAACCTTAAGACCGGTTTCCTGAACCGGAGCAGCAACAACTTTGGCAGGAACACTTGGAGGAATTTGAACGAGAGAAACACGGTATGATACCGATAACCTGTAAGCCACCTCTCCCATTGACCAAATTTTCGACATTTCTTCCATATCTATTGGATTCAGGGAGATTTTTATTTTTTCGTATGAATCTCTGAGACTCTCTGAGAAATGTGCGTTATTATCTGCATCGAAGAATGAGTTATGCACATCATTTAGAACAGGATTCTCGTGCAGAATTTGCATTGCGGCGCCGAGAACTCGCAGGGCCGAAGCTTCATCTGCGGTCGGAGGAGTTTCTTTCTTGGCGTAGGGGGTAAGCAAATAAAAAAGCTCTAACGAAAGTGGGGATTTAGGTATGCCTTTTGGGTTTTTTCTATCTCCCGGCCAATCCATATTTTTCCATTGAGCATTTTCTTTCACTTTGTAGAGAAACAAATTAACTCCTTTATCATCTCCGAAGTTTTCCCAGGGGGAGTATAAAGAAACTTCGTAATCATTCCCCAATCCCTGCTTTAACAGATTCCTTATCGCAACAGTTACTTCACCAATAGCTTCATTTCCCATTTTCAAAATTTCCTATAATCAAAACAAACATAGTGTTCTATTCCAAATAACTCCGCTCTAAATAATTCCAACCTCCCAGATTACGACTCGGAGGTCTTTTAGGTAAAAATGTCGGTTTTGCGGGCTTAGAATGTTCTTTTCTAATATGAGCAGTCAATTTTTCATCTATTGCCGCGATGTTATCGGCCATCTTTAGTATATGGTTCATGTTATTATTTAAGGATTCGGAGTATAAACTTGTATTTAAAGACAGATTTTTATCTTTTAGACTCTGAATTACTGTGACGGGTTTGCCTGGTACATCAGTCTCGTATACCGGCATTTTTTCTTTTAGGCTGGAAGACATAAGTGTTCTCTCTTTTTGATGCGTTATTTCTTGTCCCATTATTTTTTGACCCTTTGGTTGGACTGTTACATTCTCTCGCTCTTCGGTTTCCTCTTTCATACCTTCAATTGTTTTTGTTTCACTTGATTTAGCCGGTAATTTTATTTCTATATCCTGCATATTTTTTCGCTCTTTTACCGCCAGCGTAGCTTCTTCATTCGATTCGGAAATTTGCTCTATTTTTAGCTCCTTAAAATCAGAATCTGTATCTAACTTTTCCTTCAGGGAAACTTTTGGAGACGCCTCGATAGTTACATAGTCCTGTTTATCATAATATTTTCTTTTATCCCGTAGAGGCATTGGGCTCCTTTTCTCTTCCGATCTAATAGAAGATAAATCCTTGTCATCCGATCCTATATCCGAAATCTCTTGTATCTTTTCCTCCTGCTTTTTCCTCGGAGCGCTTTGAACTTTTTCGGGAAGGACGCTTTTATCATTCTTCTCCTTCAAAAATGACCCTGCTCTCGGTTGTTTCACCTCTTTCGGAGTCTCATTGGGTCCTGAATTTATATCGTCTTTTGTGATGGGTGTAATTATCTTTGTCTCTTCTTGCGTTTTACTCGAAATGTCCTGCGTGTCTTCAGGTAGACTATGCGTATGCACTTTCTTTTTCATCAACGGGTTCTTGATTATTTCTACCTCGGGAATCCTGTCTTTAAACTCGGATTCTTTCCTCTGAACATTTTGTTCTTCCGTATGATTTCTTCCTATTTCAGGGCTCTTCTCAACTATTTCCTCTTGAGAGTCTCCTAGATTGTCTTCATTCCCCACGTAAGCGTTCATTGCATTTAGGTTAGATATATCTTCGCCTTCCGGATACAAAGTTTTTTTTGATACCTCCCCTCGATGATAGCCTCCGTCAATTTCTTCCCCGATGTTTCTTTGTCGAAATTCCTGTTCTTTATTTGACGCATTGTCTGTAAAAACCTCATCCCTATCTTCTTCTTCTATTATTGTTTCATCATCCCATGGGTCTGTAAATTGAGTAAGGCGGTTTTTAGTAGTTTGCTGTATCTCGATTTCAGGATAAAGTTTGGCTTCGGTTCGCATTTGAAGGTTACCGTATAAGGACTTAGACCCCAGACCTGCAGCTAGCACTTTTTGTATATAATTGTCTTTAGGCATACGCTTGTTCACCTGATCTTGTTTGTTCTGATAGGAGTTCGATATATTTCCTTCTTTTTCTGCGGGTCATTGACAGTATTTCGGATTCGGACCATTTGTAGTAAAAAGCCAGAAAATGAACCTCTCTATACAGTTGATTTACATTGAGCTTAATTTCGTCTAAGAAAAACTGTGCGATACCGAAGTCGAAGGAAAATTCATTCCCACATTCCGGACATTTTACATCAATTTTTAAATCAACTTGAGGTGCTATTTCTTCCATTTTTTTTGCAATTTCCTCTCTGGCAATGGGAGAGAGTTTCCGGGCGATAGATTCATCTTTTTTCTTTACTCCATCAATTCGATTAATACATCGAGCAAATAGCGTATCCTCAGCAGAAGAATTATCATCTGCAAAAATTGGTGATAGAAGCTCTTGATCTTCCCCGTTCGGTAAACGGAATTCTACATTGGAGTATTTGTTCCCCTTTTTGTTCTTAAATGACGGTATCTTTGTTGTAAATACCTGTGAAGAAATAATGCCCTTTTTTATCGGAACATTTTCCAAATTAAAATCGATATCAAATTTTTCGCTGCAATCGGGGTTAGGGCATATTAATATCGCTTCAATTCTGTTGCCAAAGGTCATTTGCCTTAGTTTTAAGACCAGATAATCTCTATCCCCGGTAAGAAGACTTCTTATCACATCGTATGTAATGTCGTTTATTTTTCCAATCCTTTCAACGCAATTTGCAAGCAGAATTGTAACCAACGATGCAAGACAGAGCGAATCGGGAGCACTCCCTAATTTTTCTTCAACTCTTCCTGTAAGCGGACTAACTTTTACTTCACGTAAACATTCTTCATTCTGAAAAATTCCGCCCGGAAGAGTGAAAATACCCCTTGAATAATCCTCCCTATAGTTCATGCTTTTTAGGTTTCAGTAGGTTCGGGTACGGAGGTATCTCTTTCCCATCCTTCATTTTCTAATTTTATAGTTTGAATAGCGACATCACCTCCCGCAGCATCTAAACCGGGAAGCGCCTGGAATTCAGAGACCCAACATCTATATACGTTATATGCGAGAACTTTTTGTCCCGCTTCGTTGAACACATCAATAGTGATATCTTTGCGGAATTTTTTGAGTGACATCGCAGCATCACCTTCAAAGTTGTTTACTAAATTTGCCCACTCTTCAAATGCGGTATCATGGGTTACCCCGGCTTCAAGGGTTATTGCATCATATTTGGTTTTTCCGGGGAGTTTCCGGCTTGTGCTCGGGTCCCCACCTTCTCTCCACTCTTTCATGTCGATTGTCTTTTTCAGAGCACCGCATTTACTTAACCCTGCCACATATTTGCCGTCCCATTTGACTTTGAATTTAAAATTTCGATATGGATCGAATCTATGAGTATTAACTGTGAATTGCGCCATAATTTATCCTCCTTTTAATTTCTCAACTCATTTAGGAAGCCTGGCCGGCTTTCTGGCTGAGTTTAAGTACGACAAATTCCGCTGGTTTTAAAGGAGCAAAGCCTACGAGAATATTTACTATACCAGCATCGATATCATCCTGAGTCGTTGTTTTGGAATCACATTTAACAAAAAAAGCATCTGATGGTGAGCTGCCCTGAAATGCTCCCTGTCGGAAAAGTCTCATCATAAATGACCCTATGTTAAGCCGCAAACTTGCCCAGAGCCCTTCATCGTTCGGTTCGAATACCGCCCATTGAATTCCATTATAAAGACTGACTTCTAAGAATATGGCTGTCCTTCGAACGGGTACATATCTCCACTCCGGCTTAGAGCTAGTCGATAAGGTACGGGCACCCCAGATTACAAGTCCGGATGCAGGGAATGACCTTATACAGTTTGCACCTTTATCGTTCAACGAATCCTGCTCTGTGTCTGTCACATTTTTAAGTAAACCGCTGGCTCCGCCTATGTTTGCTTCAGTTCCGGCAGGAGCTTTCCAAACGCCGCGGGTCCCGTCTATTTTGGCATACATACCTATTATAAAACCGGAAGGAGGCACGTTAATTGGTTCCACCTTGATACCGGTAGGGTCAACCATTGTAAGCCATGGGAAATAAACCGCAGTATATGGGCTTTTCTGGGTAAGACTGGTAATAAAACTCTGGGCATCCTCTACCGTATCATCATAAAAATCCATTTCACCTACAAAAAAGCAGTCATCAACCCCGGTGAGAGTCGACCTTTTCTCACAATAAGTACTACCAGCATCAACTATATCTTTATTACCCTTACCAGGAACCGCCAGTATACTAACGTCACGTATTGTATCAAACAAATCAAATCCTCCAATATAATCGTTGTTTTCAGGAGTTTCTCCGTCACTACCTTCTGTACATACGAGAGACTCGTCATCTCCTAAATTAAGCGCAGTCCCATTTGCAGGCCTAAGTACTGCCGAACCATCAACTTCCGTACCTCCATTAGTTAAACCTAACTTTAAGAGCGCTGCGGCATTGTTTGATAGAGCATCCCTTACCACTACCGAAGAGGCTACTCCTGTGGTAGAATCGATCCCTGCTGTACCTGACCTTAAAATATAAACTGGATTTGCCGCGTCTGTCGTGTCATCATATTCACACTCAAACAAATCGTAAGCATCTTGATCTGAAGAGATTTTCAACTTGGTCAAAGCTCTAACAGCCGTCTGGATTGCGAGTGCTATCGCGTCACCGTCTGTTTCGGTTCCGGCCAGCTCGATTTCCCGAAAACCGTCATTGTTAATATTTATTTGTAAACTCTTCACGTCTGAGGCTAAGGCTGTTCCCGGAGAAACGTCACTTGTGCTGGTACCTTTAACATTCGAGGTATTTGTTTGACATTTAACACTAATCAGCTTTGAGTTCATTGCTATAACTTTCTCAACAAAATTGGTTGCAGACGGAGACATACTCAAGTTACGATGCGTTTCCTTTTTAGCTTCTATAACTTCCTCTGATCCATTTGTTTTCTTCATAGGCTTAACAACAAGATTGAATTCATTGTCCGGGTCGGCGGTGCCGTCAGTTATATCAATGTCAAGCATATTACCCCAAGTCCCTGCACTAAGCGCGGAAATCTTTAAAGTATCCACTGGAGTTGCTTTACGATCCGTAAGCATTATATCTGCAACCGTTGCTCCCTTCGCCACCCTAACGATATAACATCTTGTACCTCCATTATTAAAAAACTGATATACGGAATGCGCAAGAAAACTCAGAATGCTGCCATCCTCATTAACATAGAAAGACCCGTATTTTTCTTCGAACTCACTGAAATTTGTTACCAAATTCGCCTTATCAAGGTCTCCCTTCAGCGCCGATCCGATAAACCCGGCTGTTGAAGTACTGGCGCCTTCGATCGTTTTAACTGAACTCGGAACTTCTTCGATATAAACTCCTGGATGTTTTCTATCTGGCATATTTACCTCCTAAATTTTTGCAATTAAAAATTATCACCCTTTCCCTTTTTACTCTTATTTCTTACCCTTAACTTTCTTAACTTTTTTCAATTTCATTCGGGGCTTCGGTTTAGGCTGGGCAGCTTTTTTCTCAACTGCAGAAATCCAACTCCTACTTTTCAATTTCTCGATGACAGGATTATTAATAATCTCAATTTTGTTTATAGGGCCCGATTCTTCTTTGGGCGCAAGATGGATGGTTTTTCCACTATTTAATCGTATCATCAGAACCTGACTAGAAGTATTTTTGATTTTAGCAGAACTTAACGTTTTCGCCATTTTGACCTCCTTTTTTAAGGCAAACATTCTATAATTGGATCGCCCGCCTTTCTCTCCACATATGTTGTTTCCCGGGGCTCCCCTAAAAAAATCTTAAACACAGTGACGAGTTTTCGATATTCAAAATTTTCTACTCCAGAAATTCTTCGTAGTTCTGAATTTACAATTTTTTGTTCTACTTCTCTAAGGGAAAAATTTATATTGAAGACCTCTTTCAGACTAAGGAAAAGCAAACTTTTTAAAATATCATTTGTTACCCCGATAATAGCAAATTCACCCATGACTATTTACCAGGGAAGAAAATATTTTTACCTCCATCCTTCCAAGATAGCAACATACCGTTTTTTTATAATTTGTCAAGGGTTTTTTAAAAAATTTGATTTTTGGGCAATATTTTTGCAAAAAACTGAAAAGATTAGCCACGAAGGGACCAAGAAATAACAAATTTATTTAACCACGAAACACGCTAAACACACTAAATTTTTTATTGTTATTAAATCCAAACCCCTAACCCCCAACATTACCACGAAGGGACCAAGGCACGAAGAACAAATTAGAAAAAATGGGAAAATGGAAAAATGGGGAAACGGGAAAACTATTTTACTATTTCCCTATTCAACCATTCAACTTTTTACTACTATATGGGTCTTGCCAAAACAATAACCACTTATATATTATTGAATATAACTGAATAAAAATTCATTTTAATGCAAAAGGGGAGGAAGGCAGAAAATGAGCGGAATCGTTGGCATTGTTACAAAAAAAGATTGTAAGGAAGACCTATTTTACGCGACTGACTACCATTCGCATCTCGGAACCTCATACGGAGGACTGGCAATATTCGACGGCAATAAAATTCATAAAAAAATTCATACCATAGAAAAAGCACAATTCAAGACAAGATTCGGCGAAGATATTGATTACACGGTTATGCAAGGACACTCCGGTATTGGAGTAATAAGCGACAGGGACATACAACCACTCATTCTTAGACTCAAGTTCGGGGAATACTCAATTTGCGGTACTGGATTTATAAACAATCAAATCGAGCTCGCAGACGAACTGATATCGGAAGGTGCAATATTTTCCGAAATGGTAAACGGGTACCCGAATCAAATAGAGTTGGTCGCGAAACTAATCAACAAAGGGAAAGACTTGATTAGCGGAATAGAATATATGCACTCTCGAATCGACGGTTCTATGTCATTACTTCTCTTAGGTAAAGAGGGCCTGTTCGCAGCAAGGGATAAATACGGAAGAACGCCTCTGGCTTTAGGAGAAAAAGAAGGAGCTAAAATCGTAGTCTCGGAGACCTGTTCAATTAAGAACCTGGGCTTTGTCACAGAAAAATTCCTTGGTCCCGGAGAAATATTACTTTTAAATGAGAGCAGAGTAGAAGTATTGAAAGAAGCGGAAAGGGACCTGCGTTTATGCACCTTTTTGTACGTATATACCGGTTTTCCTGCTTCGGAATATGAAGGCAAAAACGTTGAAGAATTCAGGGAAGATTCGGGTAAGTTAATGGCAAAAAATGATAATGTTGAAGCTGACCTTGTTACCGGGGTAGCCGATTCCGGCACGGCCTACGCATTCGGATATTCTTTTGCGTCCGGAATACCTGTAAAAACTCCGCTATTAAAATACACTCCCGGATGGGCAAGAAGTTATGTGCCGCCGAGCCAGGAGAGAAGAGATCTGGTTGCCCTGATGAAGCAGGTAACGGCAGATGTGCTGTTAAAAGACCAAAGGCTTATAATAACAGAAGATTCGATTGTCAGAGGAACCCAATTAAAGAACTATCTTCTTGTTAAACTCTGGAACTCGGGGGCAAAAGAAATACATGTAAGACCTGCCTGCCCCGCCCTTATGTTTCCCTGCAAATATCTCTTTTCCACGAGAAAAATAGACGAGTTATTTGCAAGAAGAATAATCAAAAAAATGCACGGAAAGCATATTGAGGATTTAGCTCCTTATCTTGACACAGGCTCAAAGGAATACGCCAAAATGATAAAAGAAATGGAAAAAGATCTTAATACGACTTCTCTAAAATACCAGAGATTGGAGGATATGATAAAAGCAACCGGACTTCCGGAAAAATCTCTCTGTACTTACTGCTGGACTGGCAAGGAAGATTAGGCTAAAGTTTCTTTGACCTTTCTTGACAATTCCTGGCCGTTGTAAGGTTTTTCCAAAAACTCGAATTCTCTTTCTGCAATACGCGACAATTCGGCTTTTTCATCTATATAGCCACTGCTTAGAAGAATCTTAATGTTTTTGTCCTTAGCGATAATTTCCTCGGCGAATTCCAAACCACTTCCATCGGATAATACAACATCACTGAAAATCATTTTTATCTCATCCTGATTCCTATTGAAAGTTTCGGTTGCTTCTTCAATATTTTCTGCTTCTAATACTAAATATCCGTTTGCTCTTAAAACTTTGGCAATAAATTTTCGCGTAACTTCTTCATCCTCGACAACAAGTATTGATTCACCCCTACCTTTTAAATCGGGGATGGCGGTGAATTCTTTTTTCTTCTTTGTTTTTCTCTTATTGCTAAGAGGTAGGTAAACCTTAAAAGTTGTCCCTTCTCCCGGCTGACTTTCTACATTTATCCATCCTTTTAATTTTTTAATTACCTCAAGAACAACCGACAAGCCAAGGCCGGTACCGGTCCTCTTGGTTGTATAGAAGGGGTCGAATATTTTCGAAATTATTTTCCTATCCATTCCCACGCCTGTATCTATAACTGATATGCATACAAAATCTCTGGCACGAGAATAAGGTATTCTACTGATATCTTCTTCACTTATTACAATCTTTTCAGTCTTTAATATTAACTTTCCACCTTTAGGCATAGCATCCCGTGCATTTACAATCAAATTTATAATCACCTGTTCTATTTGAGTGGCATCTCCTCTCACATTTGTCGATCCTTCTTCAAAACCGCTTGAAAAATCAATGTCTTCTCCAACTAAAGGGCCAATCATACCCTCAATATCTGCTAATATTAAATTAACATCAAGCACTTCAAGTTTAACCGGTTTCTTTCGACTGAATGAAAGAAGCTGTCCGGTAAGTCCGGCTGCCTGGCCTGCTGCGTTAAGGATCTCTTCCAACATCTCTCTTTTCGGATCTTCGGGCGCTATCTCATCATAGAGAAGATGTCCATAACCAATTATTGCCGTTAAGAGATTGTTGAAATCATGCGCCATACCACCAGCGAGTTTGCCTAGAGCTTCCATTTTCTGCGCCTGAAGAAGTTGGGCCTGGATCCCTTTTTTGTCCTGTCTTGCTTTCTCTAATTCAGTAACTACTTTGCGTAACTCTTTTAATTCGTTTAATAGTTCCCTTTTTTCTTTACTTTTCATATTTTATAATTATAATAGGCTTTCTTAGCCAAAATGTCAAGTAGAATCTACAATTAATTTAAATTTTTATTTACAAGATTACATTTTGGTTTTATAGCCCCGTACAAAAACTATTTAATGTTTAACTGAGGAATTATTCGCGAAAAACGGCATAGGATAGCATACTTGAATTTAACGCATTATTTATTATATTTAGAGTATGAAGAGGAAAATTTGGACTAAAATGATTACACTCTCTAAATCTGAAAAAGAGGACAAAAAATATTATTCTTCCTTAAATTCGCAAGAAAGACTATCTATTGTTCAGGAATTACGCGAGGAAGAATTAAAAAGAAAGAATGAAAATAGAAAAGGACTACGAAGAGTTCTTAGGCTTATTAAACAAAAATAGCGTAAAATATGTTGTTGTAGGCGCATTTGCTCTCGCGTTATATTCAAAACCGCGTTATACAAAAGATTTAGACATTCTCATCGAAACCGAAGAAGAAAATATAAAGAAGCTAATCAACGTTTTACATAAATTCGGATTCAAGAATATCAATATAAAAACAGAAGACTTAACTAAAAAAGATCAAATATTACAGCTTGGTTATGAACCGGTTCGTATAGATATTCTAACTTCTATAGCGGGATGTTCATTTGAAGAAGTCTGGAATAATAAGTTGAAAGAGAAATACGGGAAAACACTCGTTAATTTTATTGGAAAAAGGGAATTAATAAAAAACAAAAAGGCAATAAGTAGAAAACAAGACATAGCAGATCTCGAACTTCTGGAAAAAAACTAAATCAAATTTCAACCACTAAACACACCAAAAACACGAAATTCATTTTGTTTTATTTAAAGATAAAAATATTGAGACTTGTGCAATTTGTGTAATTTGTTGTTAATAAAAGTTTAGGGATCGGGGTTTCAAGGTTTCTAGGGTTCAAGTAAAAAACAACAAAAAATCAGTGTGCATCTGTGTAAATCAGTGGCTAATAAATAGATTTTTCAAATCTAAGTTAAATAGTTAAATTAAAAAATCATAAAATAGGAAAAATATGAAGGGAGGGGGGGATGACGATTTAACCATTCGACCATTTTACTATTTGACTTGTTTTTCTATTCTGGATTCCGAATTCTTCGTCTATATGCTCTCGCTCGAGGCTGCTATTTCTATCAGTTTATCGACTTTCTTCTTGAGGC
>CAYQMH010000006.1:0-55514 GCA_964418485.1 uncultured bacterium
TATTACCACCCCCTGAAGAATCAAGACTTTTTCTCATTATAAACGTTCTCTGTGTTTTTTTTGTGACACAATTACTCCTCTGTGTCCTCTGTGGTAAATGTTTTTTCTTTTTGAATTTTGATTTGTAATTTTCCATTTTAATATTTGATTTTTACATTTTAATGGATACGTAACACTACGTATTATTTGGCTAATGTGGTATTTGGAAAGAATAGTAAATTAATGGTAAAAGGAGTACTGGGCTTGACATATTGTTATAGAAAAGTTATATTTTTAACATGAAGGTTTATAACGAAATCCATTTCTTTAAATGGGTAGGGCAATTACTTGGAAATATTTCTATTTTCAGTAGACAGGAAGGTGTTATAAGGGAAATATTGAGATCTGTGCCTGAGTTAACCGGCGCCGATTATTCTTCTTTTTTGGTACTGAAAGAAAATCCCGAAAAAATTGCCTATGATTATTCTACGCAAAGGGGAGAATTTTCGACCCATAAAAGCATGGCAAGATTAGCCACAGGCATAGAAGGAGAAGTTATAAGAAAAAGAGATATTGTGACTACAAGAGACTCTTCTGAATTGTCTAATCCAAACGAAGAAATTCAAAATAGTGAGAAGAAATTTGTGATTGCTGTTCCCGTTATATTGCGTGGTGAGGTAGAGGGTATTTTATATTTGTATTATTTTGGGGAATTGCCGGATGATTTAGAGAAAGTAAAAGAATTAATGAAAAGCTTATCACCTGTTTTGGCTTTTGCTCTTGCCAATTCCAGGCTTTACCAGAGGCTTGATACAACTATGAGAGAACTTAGAATTTCCTATGAATTGAGTCGGGCGATGATATCGAGTTTAAATATCGATGAACTTATCGAGCAGATAGTTAAGCAGATAACCACGCATTTTGGCTATGAAATTATAGCGATTTATATTGTCGACGAGGATGAAGAGTATGCTACATTGGAGTGGACCGTTGAGGCTATAAGGAGGTTTAAAGGTACGAGAATAAAGATAGGTGAGGGCGGTATAATAGGGAGAGTTGTGGAATCAGGTCAGCCTTATTATGCTGCTGATGTTTCTATGGTTCCTTTTCATGGACCAAAGGAATTTAAAAAGAAATCTGAGTTTTCAATACCCTTAAAAATTCAGGATAGAATTATCGGAGTCCTTGATATCGAGAGTCTTCGTAGGGATGATTTCCCAAAATCTGTGAGAAGTTTATTGGTAGCTCTTGGTGCTCAGATTGCGATGGCAATAGAACGTTCCCGCCTTTTTGAGGAAACCAGGAGACTTTCTACTGAAGATCCTTTAACCGGTGCCATTAACAGAAGAATGATGGAAGAAAAGTTGATGGAGCAAATAACTGAAGCCAGGTTAAATGAGGAAGAGTTTGCCATTCTCTTTCTTGATCTCGATAATTTTAAAGAATATAATGATAAATACGGACATCAAAGAGGAGATGAAGGTCTTATGTCTTTTGTTCTTACTATAAAAGAGACTCTTCAGGAGGGAGATTTACTTGGAAGGTACGGAGGTGATGAGTTTATTTCCCTTTTACCAAAGACAGACATCAGTAGAGCTTTAAAGGTTGCTAATAACATGATTAAAAAGGTAGGAGAAAATGAACTGCTGGAGGGTTTAACTGTTTCCGTTGGAATAGGCGTATTTCCTTATGATGGGGAAGATCTTGTGGGGCTGGTTCGATATGCCGATAATTCCTGTTATCTTGCGAAAGAAAAAGGCGGGAATAGAGTTGAATACGCCTCTAAAAGAGAAAATAAAGAGACAGATATTTTTTGATAAGGTAAAAAGTGATTTAATCACTAAACACACAAAATACACAAAGCGGCAAAACCGCTAAAGTTAAAAATCAAATATTAAAATGGAAAATCACAAATCAAAGTTCAAAAAGAAAAGAACATTTACCACAGAGGACACAGAGGAATAATTGTGTTAAAAAAAGAAAAAATACTGAGAACACAGAGAAGAAAAATAAATAAAAACTCTGTGCATTCTGTGTGTTTTCATTCTTTTTGCTTTTTATATTTTATTTTCTTATAGAGTGTGAAACAAATTACATACATACGAAGGTATTTACATGGTTTCCAATTCTAAGTTATTGATAATATGGGTCTTAGTTTAAGGAATGAAATTTGTATATTTAAAAAGGAGGTGCGGGAATGAAAAATAAAGGTTTTACGGTTATTGAGTTAATTGTGGTTGTTATTTTAATGGGAATACTTTCAAGTATAGCAGTCTTTTCTTATAGGAGTCTTTTTGCGAGGACTAGATTGGAAGAAACAATGAATCAAGTGAGAGCTTTTTATGGGGAGATAAATAGGAGGGCTGTAAACGAAGGTTATAAATATACCCTTCAGTTAGATAGAGAAAATGAAGAATTGAGGTATATTAGTTCTAATGCATCGAAAACGGATTCTTTAGTTTTGAGGGAAGAGCTGGATTTGGTTTTTTTGGGTGGTAAAAATATTATATGTTTAGACGTACATGTTGATGGATTTGTCAAAGATGTAGATGATGTAAGGGAGTTTAGTGTATTAGATGCGGAAACTGGAAAATCAATAATTTTTTATATTTCCCCGCTTGGGGTAATGGAGGCGAGGTTGCAATGAAAGGAAAGGAAGGTTTTACTCTTATAGAATTAATAGTCGCGATTCTTTTCTTTGGGATCGCGAGTACTTCAATTGCGCTTTTCTATGCAAATAATAGCAGAAGGATCGTTGATTCCGAAAAAAATGCAAGAATGGAGGTTGTGGCTGAAAGGGCGTACGAAGCATTTAAAGGCGATTTAATGGAAAGGATGTATGTGGGAGGAGAATATTATCAGCTTGTTTTTGATTCGGTATGGGAAACATATAACGCAGGAGATATCGTTTTTAGTGTTACGGACAGTGTGAATGGGATGCCTTTTAATAGTAATATAGTTATAGATTCCTTTTCTTTTGATGCAACTAAAGCAGCTACTAAGAATGATGCAAAAAGCTTCAACTCCGGTTCTCGTATATGGGCAACGATCGTAACAAAAAATTTATTTGACGGGGATTCTATGAAAATGCAAACGGTTTTTACTCATCACCGTTAAATTGAGGAGAACAAAATGAAAAAGAAAGGTTTTACATTAATCGAATTGATGGTTGTCCTGGTTTTTATGGGCATTATTTCTATTTTTATTTATCAGCAATTCATATTGCAGCAAACTGGATTAAGAAAACAGCAAGAGTTTTCCCGGGTAAATATTAGAGCCAGGAGAGCGAGCGAGTACATTGTGAATGAGCTCAGGCATGTGGGTTTCTGTAAGAGACCCCTTTCCCCTGACGATCAATTCGGAATAATTGCAGGAAGCAGTAATTCGATTTCTTATACACATGATGTTTTTGGAGACATGGAAGGTGTTGTGGATGCTGAAGATATACATTCTATAGAAAAAATAGCAGATACTCTCTTCATAGATGGTGACAGGGCTGCATATTTTCTCGATTCGCTTGGTTTTACTTATATCGATGTCAATGGAGATGCTATAGATCCAACTGAAACTGTCGCGGAAGTTAATGAAGATGGTGAATGGGTAATGTTAGATCCGACGAATCTGGGTAACGACCCCGGGTTCTATCCGATAAATGTAATTGACTATACAGTTCGATTTATATATCCGGATGGCTCAAAGAGAATAACTTATCATGAAACGGTTCAAATCAGAAACGTAAGAGGACCGAGGCTGAATTAGGAGGAAACATGAAAACAGAAAAGGGGAAAAAGGGTATTTCGATGGTTGTTGTACTGTGGGTGGTGACCATATTGACAGTCCTTGTCGCTGCCACCTCTTTAATGACTTATAGTGATATAACTTCGACCATAAATCTAAAAAAGAGATATACAACTTTAAGGGCTGCTGAAGCTCCCGCTGATTTTGTTATTTCTTACCTGCCCGAGTATAAAAAATTACATGAATTGGATACAGCGTTCTTCCAAGTCGGCTATAATAAAATTTTTTATGAAAATAACAATGCGGATACGGTTTTTTCATACCCGCTTTATTTATCCGCAGATAATTCGATAATTGGTTGCTTAGCCTTGCCTGATTTTATAAATTTTAATAAAGATTCATCTCTTATTGTTGCTGCCTCAACTATTACCGGCAGCGCGGATACCAACTGGGTAAATCCGGTATTTACTCATGCTGGCGCTGTGCTTTATTATAGGACAAGAGGAGTTATAGAGCGAAGTAGTGATATTGTCGCCTATAGGAGAGTCAGAAATGCCAGCGCTTTTAATATCCCTTCGGGCGGCGGAGTTGGTTTTGGAAATACTATGTATTAAATATTTTAGGAGGCTTTATGTTATTTTTATTGATTTTGTCATTTTATAGTGAGTTTGAATGGGTTGAGCTGGAGAAAACCGAAGTGGCGGAAATTTTCGAAGTGATTAAGAAATCTCCAGTGGTAGAAAATTACGAAAAACAGAATCTCGGGAAGTGGTATATCCACTTAACTTCCAACATCTTTGGGGGTGGTTGCATGATGGTTTTGTCTAAAGGAACGCAGATAAGAATGGTTCCCGATAATTTAAAAATCGTGAATAGTGGTATAAAAATGAAAAAATTTGATAGATATGTTGCTCTCTATGAAAGAGGGAAATTAAAGAGGGAATGGGAGAAACTGGAAAGAGAGTCTGCTAAGAAACTCGGAATTTCTTCTCTTTCGTTTGAAGAATTAGAGAGATTTTTGCCCGATGAGAACTATAAAGAGGGGATCGAAGAAATGAATACAGAGTTCGAGAAAATGGCGGATATAGAATTTCCGAAAAAAACTTATTATTCATTTATGGAAATAGAAGAAAAAGGAACGAGAAAACTAATACCTGTAGTGATGGAGCTCTGTCCCATCGCAGAGAAGATTGAAAAATATGTGAACAGCTCAAAGGGAGGTTAGAAATGAAAAAAATATTTTTAGTTTTTATATTTATGCCTCTTTTATTGAGTGCTCATATTCAGGATGAAAGACTGTTTACGACCTTGAGAGTTCCTGCCGCAGCTATACTTCTTCTTGATAGGTCAGGGTCAATGAAGTGCGAACTAGCAACGACTGATGTTAGTGTTACGCTTAAAAATCGATCTTCGTGGTCGCCCGGTGCGAGCGAAACTTTGTCTGGCTGGTATGACAGTACATTAACTTCCTATCAGAATATGAATAATCTTAATGGAGACGATGCAGATGGAGATTGGATATTGAAAGTGGAATGGCAGGAGTATTGGCGGCGGGGGATGCCGCCGGCAGGATCAAGTAGTATAAGTGTGAGCTGGATATTGAGGATTCGTGATGGTTCGGGCTGGCATGAGTATGACGGAGGGAGTAATAATTGGACTGGAACGGGTTTAAATACTAAATATGATACGATTACAATAACGGGTCTTGGAACGGTTATGGATGTACTATGTTATGTTAGCATTGCTACCGGTGATGGACTTAAGGTCGATAATGTTGGAGTATCTCTTATGCATACACCGGGAGTAGGGGCACCGACTAACGGAATAGAGTCAGCTCTTCTTGTTATTCATTCTCTGCTCGATGTGAACAGTGACGGACTTGTCGATGAGAATGATGAACTTCCTATTAAAATGGGGCATGGTTTTTTTGATGATGCGAGAGTTTTTGTAGGGCCTGGTAGGAGTCATAGTTATGATGCAAATGGTTATACAACTAAATGCGATTGTCCTAGTAGTGAGGGTTGCTATAATAATCCGCGCAGGTGGGACCAGGTTAGCAAAACATGGGTAGACGACCTCACCGGTTGGGATACTCTGTACACTGACACGATAGGTTCGACTGCTGCAGATATATGGAATCATATAAACTCTACGGAGGTCACCAGCTCTACGCCTACCGGTATGCTGGTTGACAGCGCTGTTAGCTATATAGCGGCATACCGGAATGCTCATCCTGAATTATATTGTATGAAATTCAGCGTTGTCGTTGTTACTGATGGTATACCTAATGAACCTCGAAATCATTGTAATAAAAGTAGTGATGTTTCTGGTATGACTGTAACTGATTGGGACAAGCAAGAAGGATCTAAGGATCTTGTTTGGACGGCATATGATGCATTTAACGGAGATCACGATACTCTTGCAGGTCCTGATTCGATAAGGGTCTATGCTGTTGGTTTTGGTCCTGGAGTCGGTGTTGAGGGGGCAAATGTTCTTAATTGGACAGCGAGATGGGGCGGAACCTGTGCGGATTCATCCATGATATCAGGGAATGATATGGCTGTTGACCCTCGTTTTGGCTGTCCCGTAGTAGATCCGCGGGATAGTTCTCTTACCGGTTACGCCTATATTGCTGAAGATGCGGAAGCTCTTTCATCTGCCCTAAAAAGCATATTCATGGGAATTGAGTCCCAGCAGACCCAATCTTATACATCGGCAGAAGTAACTTCGGTCGAGGAAGAATTTTTGTCGACGGAATATAAGTCCAGGTTGTATGTGGCTTCTTTTTTGCCCGATTCGACGCCTGTATGGGATGGAGATCTTAGAGCTTTGAAGTTGATACCGGGTGAAATAGACCTGACTGAGATACCGGATTCCGTTCTTATTTGGTCGGCAGGTGATTCCTTGGCGGATGATGCGGCAGATTCACGCCCGATTTATGGCATTAAATCGAGTGGGATGTTCTCCTTTGATGCCTTGAATTTTTCTACTTCCGACCTGGATGTTCCTACTGCAGGACAGCTTGCAAGTACGATTGATAGGATAAGAGACGGATTTACCGATGATAATCTGGGTGAATTGGGAGATATTTTCCATTCATCACCGCTTAGAATACAGTCTCCGAATTATTTCTATGAAGACGAAGGTTGGGACCAATTTTATACTACATTGAGTCAAAATAGAAGTTCGCTTATTTATGCGGGCGGCAATGACGGTATGCTTCATGTATTTGCAGATACAATATATGGAGTAGGAAGAAAAGGAGGACATGAAATTGCCGGTATTATACCCATGAATTTAGTTTCTAAGGCGAAAAATTTGCTTGACGTGCATGACTACTTTGTGGATGGAGACCCGATGGCGGCTGATGTGTGGTTTCCGTATAGTAGTGATGATAGTACAAAGGAGTGGAATGAATGGCACACGGTTTTAATTGCGACTCAGGGAGAAGGAGGGAGATCTTTTACGGCTTTAGATGTCACGGATCCTCTGGGCGAAATCTCTTACGTGAGCGATTCCGTCCGTTTTTTGTTCGATGCCTGGCAAAGTGATACTTTGAGAAAAAGACTGGGATATACTACTTCGGCTTCTATAATGTATAAAGTCGGTGTAAACTGGTCAGGTTATCCAGGACGTGTTATTGACCGTTTTTACGGTTTCATGGGAGGAGGTCAGTTCCCCGATCCGATGGATATCTCTGTTGTCGATTCTATTTCTGCGGGAACAGTAGACGGAAACGTAATTCTTGCTTTTGATATATGGCAGGCTGCCACTTCCGGAATCGATGGTAATGTTGTTTTTATACCTCCCGCTCTGGGGAGTATGGATTATCCTTTTGTTGCTTCACCCGCAATTATAAATATAGATCCGCAATACGGCAACCGGTATGACTTTTTGTTTATCCCGGATGCGGCGGGGCAGCTCTGGTTTGTTGATCTCAGACTTACTAATCCTTCAGAGTGGACAGCAAGAAAAATATTCGAGCCCCCATTACCTGATTCCAGCGTGTCCTCAGAGCTTTATAAATGGCATCCTGCGTACTATAGACCCCTTATATGGAGATATCCTGCTTCCGAAGCCGGAGGTTACTGGATTGCTTATGGTACCGGGAACCGTTCGAAAATTTTCGACGAATCTGCGGAACGTTTTTATGCTATTCATTATGAAAACGATGCGTTTAACGTCGATTCATTAATACCGCTTTATTATGAGGATGATCTTGGTATTCCAGGAGACCCAACTGATCAGGGCTGGATGCTTACGCTAAGCCATGATAGAGAAAAGGTGGTGACGCCCGCGACTTATTTCCAGGATTCCCTTGAATTCTATACTTTTTCTCCGGGAGGAGGAGTGGAACTCGGACCCTGTGATATTGGAGGAGCCAATTCTGTTGCGCGTTCTTATTCGATGTATATAAGAACAGGTGGGTCGGCTAACCCTGCGGGAGTAGATGTGGGTACAGGGATGCCTCAACCGCCCGGCTATAGTTATAGCATATCGGGTGAAGCGAAAAAAGTGATTCAATCGGGTGGTACTATTAAGGTTGTGGATATAGGTTCATTTATGTCGTTTAGGCAGCATATACTATGGAAAGACGAAGATCGAGATTAATTTTCTGTGTGGTGGTTCTCCTTCTGTTATTTGGATGCGGAGGAGAAAAGGAGCCCTCGTCAAAAACCGGTGCGGTGGATTTTGTTTCCTCTGAGTTTACTCCCTCCAACCCGAGAACAACAGATCCTATTACCATAGATGCTACTTTGGTAGCCGGAAAGAATGTCGAGCTTGAATGGATGGTTAATGGTGTTCTTCAGGATGTTGTTAAACCGAGGTTATCTCCTGATCATTTTTTGAAAGGAGATACTATCGTGTGCTTAATTTTAGTCGACGGAAAAGAAAAAAAGAGGGTAGGACCTGTTATTATCGCGAATACCAAACCGGAAATCCTTCGGATAAGAGTAGAACCAACAGAACCAAGAAGTGGAGAGGAACTTTCTGTTCAAGGGGATGTTAAAGATCCGGACGAAAATGATAATATAAGTTTTATAACGGATTGGTTCATAAACGGGAAGCCTGCGTTTAGCGGGGAGGAGTTACCCGGGAATAAAATAAAAGCTGGGGATGAGGTTTATGCAGAAGTTGAGCCTTTTGATGGTTTCGAAAGGGGATCAAAAGTTAAAACGGGAAAAGTTGCCGTTCAGAATTCAACGCCGGAAATTAAAATAGGTTCATTTGAATCTAAAGAGAGATTAATGATTTACGAGATAGAAATTGCGGATGTGGACGGAGATAATGTCGCTTTGTTGCTCGAAGAGGCTCCTCCGGGTATGAAGCTGGAAGGCAAAAGGCTGGTATTTGAAACTCCTGAAGTTGAAAAAGATACTTCTTTTATGGTAAAATTGAAAGCCAGGGATGAAAGGGGAGGGGAAGCCAGTGTTTCTTTCTCCCTGGATGTGAAAAGAACAGAAATGCGGTAAGATTTTCCTTCCTTTCTTGCATTTCTCTGAGGTCCTCATTTCTATTTTTAATAGAAATGAGGATTTCAGTTTTTGGGAACCACGAAACACACGAAAGACACGAAACCCCACCCCCTTTTAATTTGTGTTTTTTTTGATTTTTGGGGTTATGGTTTGAGTTGAGATGAACAGAATTAATTTAGTGTATTTGGTGTGTTTAGTGGTTTAGAAATCCGGCGTTGACAATTCAGAGAAAAAAACTATAATAATCGCAGATTTATGATAAGAATTAACGAAAATTACCTGAATTTAAAATCATCCTATCTCTTTGCGGAGATGGAGAAAAGAGTGTCGGCGTTTAGGGCTTTAAATCCTGATAAGGAAATTATTAGTTTAGGTATAGGTGATGTTACCAGGGCCCTTCCAGAGGCCTGTGTTAGGGCTTTCAGCGCAGCTGTAGGGGAAATGTCGCGAGACGATTCTTTTCGCGGATACGGTCCTTATAAAGGATATTCATTTTTGCGTGATAAAATTGCCGAAATGGATTTTAATTCCAGGGGAGCTGATATTTCTCCTGATGAAATATTTATTAGCGATGGTGCGAAATGCGATACCGGTAATATTCAGGAACTTTTTGCTCTGGACTCGAACGTTGCCGTACCTGATCCTGTCTATCCTGTTTATGTCGATACGAACGTTATGGCCGGTCGTGCCAGGGGATGGGAAGACGGCAGATATGAAGGGTTAATATACTTAGATTCAACCGAAGAAAACAATTATGTACCCAGGCTTCCTTCCGAAAAAGCTGATTTAATATATCTTTGTTTTCCAAACAATCCTACGGGAGCGACAATTGATATTGATAGACTAAGAGAATGGGTAAATTATGCTAAAGAAAATAAAGCTCTTATTCTTTATGATTCCGCATACGAGGCTTTCATAAAGGATGAGAGTTTACCTAAAAGTATTTACGAAATAGCAGGTGCGAAAGATGTAGCGATAGAATTCAGAAGTTTTTCCAAAACTGCCGGGTTTACAGGTACTCGCTGCGCCTATACCATTGTGCCGAGACAGTGTATGGCTTACGATAAGAAAGGGCAAAAACATTCTTTGCACGATATGTGGGAAAGGCGCCAGACCACTAAATTTAACGGTGTTTCTTATCCTGTGCAGAGAGCCGCGGAAGCAGTTTATACGGAGGAAGGGCAGGAACAGGTGCGTTCTTTAATAGATTATTACCTGGAGAATGCCAGAACTATACGTAATGCGTTCGAAGAATTAGGCTATAAATGCAACGGTGGAGAAAATTCTCCTTATGTTTGGATAAAAACGGAAAAAGATTCCTGGGAGTTTTTTGATTTACTGCTTAAAGAAGCGAATGTAATCTGTACGCCCGGCAGCGGATTCGGCAGATGCGGGAAGGGTTATATCAGAATTAGCTCATTTAACAGTTTGGAGAAAGTAAAAGAAGCCGTGAACAGGATTAGTTTAGCTCTTAGTTAGAATCCTGAATTTAAGTTTTAGTTCGTATTTTATTGATAGTAGTTATTAGCGTAGGTTCTTTTAATCCAAGTTGAATGGTTGAATAGAGAAATAGTAAAATAGTTTCCCCATTTCCCAATTTTTCCATTTTCCTAATTTGTCTCTGCGGCTCTGTGTGAAAATATAAAAATTAAATTTTGACCTTGACATTTTTGATTTTTGCCGTATTTTTGATTAATATTATGGTAAATAACAAAGAGGGGTTTACATTAATAGAGTTAATGGTTGTAATAGTTATTATTGGTATTATTGCGGCGATTGCGATACCTAATTATGTTAAGATTGTTAATCAGGCTAAGGTGGCGGAGGTAAAAGCTAATATGCATACGACTCAACTTGAAGTAGAATATTACTGTATAGAATCTACGACAAATCATTATCCTTCTAAAGTTGATGACTTTTCCGATAGAATACCTGCCTCACTGAAGAATCCTTTTACACTTGGGGGACCGGTAGTTCAGGATGAAGGCAGTGGACCCGTTGCCGGTGTGGTAGAGTACCTTACAAAAGACCCATACTTTTCTTATACTATTACCGGTTTAGGAAAGGATGCTGTCCCCGTAAACCTCATTCTCTCTCAGGGTCGAGCAGGGTCGCATTAACTAAATTCTATGAAAATGACAAATTTACTGTTAATTTTATTTGACAAAATATGCAAGAAAAATTGCAGATTGCGAAGGTATGATACTTAAGTCTTTGGGAATTAAGACCTTTTATATGGGAATATTTTTTGCATGGATATTATAATATATGGCAGCTGTTGAATTGATCTTTGAAAGTATCTTTTGTAAAAGTAAGTTAAACTCTTAAAAGTAGGAGGTTAATATGAAGAAACGTGGGTTTACGCTTATTGAGTTGATGGTTGTGGTTGTCATCATTGGTATTCTTGCCGCTATAGCCATCCCGAATTTTGTACGGATAGTCGATAGGGCGAAAGAGGCGTCGGTTAAAGCCAATATGCATACTTTGCAGACGACTGTTGAGGCAATGTCGATCGATCATATGGGTAGATATCCTTCTTCCGCGAATGATGCTTCTGATATCGCAGATGAATTGCCGGGGAACTTCAAAAATCCGTATAATACTAGCGAAACTGGAAATGCGATTACTTGGAGCCTGAGTCCAACGGAAGGTAATTGTGGTTATTTTGCTACGGGTGCCACTTATGCTTCTACTTCATATACTATTACCGGAGCTGGTAAAGAGGACAAAATTTTAGATCTTACCCTGACTCCCGGACAGTAAGTTTAGTTTGGCAAGATACAAAAAAGAAGAGGCGCTTTTAAGCGTCTCTTCTTTTTTTATTGGTTAATAGTTCTTTAAAGTTTTATTAGTACCGTTTCGATTGTAAAGAAACTATTTTAGTCCAATAGTGATACGAGACAAATCTACCTTTAATAGTTATTTTTATTCTATCTTTATCAATATCTTGAGGAAGGGGTATATTTATTGTCTGAAAATCCTTTTCTATCTTTCCTTCGGTAATTTTTTCTCCCTCAATAAAGATGCTGTAATACGGCTCTTCCAGGTTAAATTTCACATCTTTAGGATTAAGATCCACTGATATACCTTTAAATTTTTTTCCAAATAAACAAATAAGTTCATTTTTTTCATTTTTAGAAATATCTAGATAGAATGTTTCATATCCTTCGGTAACTTTACCTCCGTCGTAAACTCCTTCAATTCTTTGTAAGGTTTGGTAGAAATTCATTCCGCTTGCATCGCCCCTTTTATACTCATGATTAATTTCGGAAACTGGATCACTTATATCTATTTCGTCTATAATATTTTCCTCGAAACGTTTTAATTTTAAATTAGAAAGATCTAAAGTGTAGAGATTATAGCTTCTTTCCTCTCCGACCCAGGAAAATGTTCTTTTCTCATCCTTAGCAAATGTTTTCAACCAGTTTATGAAACTAAAATTGTTAGGTTTCCCGCTTTCGACTTCGAGTAAATATTCTACACCTGTATATTCTCTCTGAATTAATTCTGCCATTGTAGTTTGTCTCCAGAAAGCTTTGATATATTTACCAAAAATGGGATTAAGATTTGGAGTGAGAGAAATAAATCTGACTTTATCTGCATAAAAATTGATGAATCTGGAACCTATCATTGCGTCGAAAATGGCGGTTTCAGGAGGAAGATTCTCATTGAGCCACTGGGCAACTTCCCGGCCTTGGGTTGCTGATTCCACGTTTTTTTTCATTGATATGAATAAAATAATTTCCTGTACGATAAAAAATATGCTGAAAAAACTTATAGCTACAGTAAAAAATCCTTTTATGTTTTTATCAATCCTTTTAATGCCGGCAAATGAAAAAGCAAATATAAGGGGAAAGATAGAAAGTAAATGCCTGTTATTTCCAACTCCGGTAAAAAGAACAAAAGAATCTCCTAATATTAGGAGTAGAAAAAAGATAACTGTTGGGATCGTTAGAAATTTCTTTTTTCTATCTATTATTCCTAAAATAAAGAATATAAAAAATAGTGGAGGTAATGTGAAGATTGGAGATCCCTGAGACTGTAGTCCAAAATATTCTGTTGTTCTGTAAAGACCTAAGACAGTCGCTTTTAAGTGATGGAGAAAATTTGTAGTTCCGGCTTCAAGAACATTTGTGAATGAACCGTAGTGGAACAAGATTTGGGATACTGTTCCCTGGGTTACTCTCTGTCCAATTAAGTATTTATTTACAAGAAACGGTAACAGTAAGGGCAAGAATCCTGCTGTAAGTTTCCACCAATTCTTCCGGTTTAGTCCTATATGTAAAGAGCACAAGAATAGATAATATAATATTCCTTCGTTTCGGCAGAATCCGGCAAGTATAGCAAATAAAAGAAAGAAAGGCAGACTTTCTAAAAATGCAAGAGCTCCTGAAATTAATAAGAATAATAAAGGCATGGTGGTGCAACTGAAGAAATTGTAAAAAATAGATGCGAAGAGAGTACTTAATAGAGTTGAAGGAAAAGCGACTTCGGGGAAGAACCGGTTAAAGAATCTATATAGAAATAGGGAGGAACCGAGAAGCATTATCAGGTTTATTAAATAAGTCCAGAAGATAAAAGAGGTTTGACTTTTGAATCCCAACCAATGTCCGATCGATAAAAGCATAGCATATGGAATCGGGTTTTTTGGAACAGGAGGTTCGTCAGGATATACGCTTAAAGGATGTCCTTCGTACCAGCCTCTTGCGTGGAGCAATATTACATATCCGTCGCTTGAAGATAGAGCAAAATCCCCTCCGGAAGAAGAGTAGACGATTTGTATAAGAATGATCCATAATAAAATAATAGATAAAATAATTAAATGAAATTTTCTATCTTTAAATATTTCCTTTAAAGGAAGCCACTCGCCTTCCGAGCTTTTTTTTCTTTTTGTCTTGTTTTTTTTCATTTTGAGTAAAATATTATTAATCAAAAAAAAATGAATGTCAAGCGGGATTTTTATAACACGTGGATATATCCGGCTAAATTTTGATTAGATTGTGTCGGTACTCCATTTCTTTTATTTTTGTATAAAAAATATCAATATGCAATTAAGGAATCTGCGTCCTATTTTTTTGTTTTCGTATTTCAGTTTTTATAGCCTAACTCTTGACAAAAGGTAAGCAAGTCTTTATTTTCAAGATATATGAAAGGTATTATACTTGCAGGAGGAAAAGGAAACAGGCTTTATCCTTTAACGAAAGTTACGAATAAGCATTTGTTACCTGTGGGTAAAGAGCCTATGATTTACAATCCCATTAAACAATTAATTTTCTGTGAAATTAAAGATATTCTTATCGTAACAAGTACACTTCATATGGGAGAAATTGTTAATTTACTTGGAAGTGGTGAACAATTTGGGGTCGATTTTACATATAAAGTCCAGGAAAAAGCAGGGGGGATTGCTCATGCGCTTAGACTCGCAGAAGGTTTTGCTCACGGAGAAAAAATTATTGTCGTTCTTGGAGACAATATAGCTGTTAAATCAATAAAACCTTATGTTGATAATTTTAAAAAACAAAAAAAAGGCGCACGGGTTTTAATTAAACAAGTCGATGAGCCCTCAAGATTCGGTATCGTTGCTCTTGATGAAAAAAAGGTGATAGAGATTGAAGAAAAGCCGGATAGACCGAAAACAGAGTTTGCCATTATAGGTTATTATATGTATGACAATAAGGTTTTCGATTATATAAAAGAACTCAAGCCTTCGAAAAGGGGCGAGCTCGAGATTACGGATGTGAATAACGAATATATAAAAAATAATGAACTCGAGTATGATGTTCTGGAAGGTGAATGGACAGATGCAGGTACCATTGATTCGTTTCATTATGCCAATCAACTGCTGATGAAGTTTGGTAATGAAATTCTTATTTGAAAATGATTCTTTTTTATGATAGATGGTAGAAAGAAAATTATGTGTTTGGGTGCAGGTTTAAGCCAGTTACCTTTGATTGAAAAGGCCGTTAAGATGGGTTTATATGTGATAACGGTGGATTATACCCCTTGGAATCCGGGTCACAAAATTTCGCACGAGTATGTTAATTGCAGTACAATGGATAAAGAGTGCGTTCTTAATGCTGCTAAAAATCTTAAGATTGATGGGATTGCTACGATTGCTTCGAATGTTGCTGTTCCCACTGTTTCTTTTGTAGCCCAGGAGCTTGGTATTCCGGGAGAGAATTTTAAAAATGCAGAGGTTATGTATGACAAGGGAAAGTTTAGAGATTTTCAAAAGAAACAGGGGTTGAATTATCCTAATTACCTCATTGGAGAGGAGTTGGCGAAAATTGAAGGGGCACTAAAAGGTTTGAATCCGCCTTTATTGTTCAAGCCGGTCGATTCTTCTGGTTCTAGAGGTGTTACTAAATTGGATGAAATTACCGGAAGGGATTGTTCCAAAGCCTTTTTTTATGCCAAAAAATACTCTCATTCCGGAAAAGTATGTGTTGAGGAATTTGTTGAGGGGGTTGAAGTTGGAGGAGATGCTTTTTTAGTGGATTCCAAAGTGAATGCTGTTATAACCCATAAGCATATAAGGAACTTTATTCCTGTGGGTCATGAATTACCAACAAATATTTCCATTGAGGATCAGGCAAGGGTTATAGAAGAATTGTCTGCAACTTGTAGTAATTTAGGTTATACTGATGGACCCTTAAACTTTGATGTAATTGTTTCCTCTGAATTAGTG
The DNA here is from genome assembly GCA_964418485.1 of uncultured bacterium. GTDB lineage: Bacteria > Hydrothermota > UBA3072 > UBA3072 > UBA3072 > JAFGHJ01. Next base: position 15,883 of record CAYQMH010000006.1, read on the forward strand.
ACTATAGTGGAAATAAGTTCAAGATTGGGAGGTAATGGTATTCCTTTTTTAGTGTACAGGGGAACAGGTGTAGATTTTATTTCAGCGGTTATTAATTATTCTATAGGAGCCGAATTAGAAATGCCTGAAAAGTTGGAAGTTTTAAGAGCATGCGGATCATGGGTTTTTGGAAGCGAGAAAAACGGAAGCATTAAAAATATTGCGAATGAGGAGCATGTAAAAAAAATGGTTTCGGAAGTTTTTAATTATACAGTTAATTATAAAATTGGAGATGAAATCTCCGAATTTATTCATAGCGGTAATCAAATCGGTTATGTATTGTTTGATTGTTTGCCTGAAAAGAATTACGATGAGATTGTGTCGAGAATAAAGGATACAATAAAGTTGGAAGTTTCTTAAATATGAGTGAAGATAAATTTAGTGATATTAAATTTTCAATAGTCGTTCCTGTTTACAATTCAGAAGATACTCTTAGAGATTTATATGAAAGGATATCGGCAACTATGGAAAAACATAACGGAAAATTTGAGTTAATTTTTGTCGAGGATGGTAGCGTCGACAGTTCCTGGAAAATTATTAGTGAAATTGCACAAAAAGATGAAAAAGTTATTTCAATTAAACTAATGCGTAATTACGGCCAGGCAGGTGCTACTATGTGTGGTCTCAAGGCAGCTAAAGGTCAATTTGTTATTACTGTAGATGATGATTTGCAAACTCCTCCGGAAGAGATTACAAAGTTAATTAATTTTATTGAAGAGCATACAGAAATAGATGTCCTTCTTGGCGATCCAATCAAGAAGGGACACAGTCTTTGGAGAAGATTGGGGAGTAATTTCTTGAATTGGGTTAATAGACGTATGTTTGATATGAATAAAAGATTAAATCTAACAAGTTTTAGGATTATCAGGAGGGCAATTGTTGACGAACTGTTAAGGATCAGGACTCCTCATCCTGCTATTGGTCCTATGTTATGTAAGACGACTCCTTTTATCGAAAATATTCCGGTTGAACATAACGTTAGAGTTGCAGGTAAGGGACATTATACACCAGGTAAAATTCTAACCTTAACCCTGGATAAAATTTTATCTTTTTCGATCTTTCCACTGAGATTTATTGCAGTTATTGGTTTGATTGGTATATCTTTTTGTATAACACTCGGTCTGTTTTATTTTATAAGGTATTTACGGGGGGGAGTTCGTATTTCCGGATGGATTACTTTAGTTTTGCTATTAATTGGTTTGTCGGGTTTCAATTTTTTTGCTTTTGGTATTTTTGGAGAGTATCTTTTACGAATCTTGCAAACTTCCAATCATATACCTCAGTATCTGATTAGAAAAATTATATCTAAGTCTAAGGATAGAGATGGTTTTTCGACTGCAGAGTGAACCTTTCTTACTTTTAAGTTTTTCTCTTCAGGCTTATATTTTTCTTTAGCCGGGGGTTTATTGAAAGTTAATTGGAATTTACTTAGTAAACTTGAAAAAAAATATGGAGATTCTTTTTATATTCTTGATTTGCAATTATTTGAAAAGAATTATAAAGAATTCTTAGACTCATTTCGTAGTATATACTCTAAAACTAATATTGCTTATTCGTACAAGACAAATTATTTACCTCGATTATGTAAATGTGTTAACTCCTGGGGCGGTTATGCGGAAGTTGTTTCGGGTATGGAGTATGCATTGGCTCTTAAACTGGGTGTTTCTCCGAAAGATATTATTTTTAACGGTCCGTATAAAACAGAAAAAGATCTAAAGAAAGCTTTTTTAAATGGTTCTATAGTTAACTTGGATTCTCATTATGAAGTTTCTATCGTTAAGGAGCTTGATAACGAGTTTGAAGGAATACAGGGTAAAATTGGTTTACGTTGTAATTTCGATATAGGTGAAGGCAATACTTCCCGGTTTGGATTTGATGTTAAAAGTGATGCATTTGTTTCTGCTTTCGAAATTCTTAAAAGTTTGGAGAATTTTAAGTTAATGGGTTTACATTGTCATTATTCGTCAACGAAAAGAAGCATTGAATCGTTTTCTTTACGTACCAGGAAAATGATAGACCTTGCTTTGAGATATTTTACAGAGAAACCACCCGAATTTATTGATATCGGAGGAGGATTTTTCAGCAAAATGCCTGAGAGTTTAAAAGAACAGTTTAATTCTTACATACCTGATTACAATGAATATGCCGCTGCAATTGCTGCACAATTCGCCAATTCATTTGTGGGGGAAAGATTGCCGGAATTGATTCTTGAGCCTGGTACCGCAATTACAGCGGATATTATGAAGTTTGCTGCAAAAGTTATAGATATTAAAAAAATAGGTTCAAAAAAACTTGCTTTAGTTTCCGGTAACGTCTATAATGTTAAACCGACGTTGAATAACAAAAACCTTCCAATTACTGTTATAAGTAAGGATGGAGAAAGCGAAGGGAGGGAAGGTCCTTTTGATATTGTTGGAAATACATGCAGGGAGAATGACTGTTTATTCGGCGGTTATGTTGGAACGATAAGTGAAGGAGATTTTATTTTATTTGACAATGTGGGTGCTTACACAATCGTATTGAAACCTCCCTTTATTCATCCTTCACCTTTTGTTTTAGCTTATGATGATGATTCGAAAAGTTTTGAAATTGTTAAGAAGAAAGAAACTTTTTCCGAAATTTTTTCTACTTATGAGTTTTGAGCATGAATCCGATTCAATGAATTTATTAATTACTGGATGTTACAGAACAGGAACAACCCTTATTGAAAAACTTCTTCATTCTCATCCTGAACTTTGTGTCGCTTCCCAGCCTTTTCCGGTGTTATATTTTTATACGAAAACTCTTTTCTATAAGAAGTTAAGTTTAAATAGACTTTATCCTTTAGGTTCTCTTTTTTTAGAAAATTCATACAAACTTGAAGATTTTTATGAATTCCTCGATAATTACACAATATCTAAGAAAGATATTGACAATATTTTTATTGGGTTGAAAGAGTATAAAAAAGGACTTTGGACACCTGAAATTTTGAATTTTGAGGGTCAACTCGAACCAGGGATATTTTTTAATATTTATAAGCAATTAAGTAGTTTTGTTTCAACGATTTTCTTGAAAGATGATATATCGTATGTTGGTAGTAAAGAGATACTATGCGAAGAATACGTTCCATATTTGTTATCGAAAGGGGTGCGAGTTATAATAATATTACGAGATCCACGAGATATGGTAGCTTCTTTAAATTTCAGAAAGAAGGACAATTTAACAGGTGAAAAAAGGCCTATTTTATATAGTCTTAGATTGTGGAGAAAAAGCATAGCTTTCGCTTTGGAATGTGAAGATAAGCTTAATTTCATGTGGTTAAGATATGAAGATTTGATTGAGAAGCCTTTAGAAACTTTAAATAGCATTGCTCGTTTTCTCGGAATTGATTTTTTCCCTTCCGATATTTCAAGAAGAGAGATTCGAGATCAATATGGTAACTTATGGAGAAGTAATTCATCTTTTAAAGCTCACACTGGTATTACGGTAAATTCCATAGGAAGATATAAAAGTGTTTTACCGGAATATGTTGCATCATACATTGAAACTTGCTGTTTCCCTGAGATGAGATACCTGGATTACCCTTTAAATTACATTGATGATTTCGATGAGGCTATTCTTTATAAATTTGAAGAACCCTTTCCAGTAAAGCATAAAAAGTTTGCTGATAATAAAGAATATTCTTTGAATTGTATAGATGAAGAGATAGAACGTTATCGTAAATTAACTCAGAAAGAAAATCTTTCGGACGAAGAAGTACGAAAGTGGTTTTTATTTGATAATGTTTATCACAAGTATTTCTCTTTCTTTAAATGAAAAATTTTAGAATTAAAAATAAATTTTTTATTTGGTTTAAAATCACTGTTAGTATAGGCCTTATTTCTTATCTTATTTTTCTTGTTGATTGGAATAGAGCTTTTGCGCTTCTGGCAGTTACGGATTGGTTTTATTTGACAATTGGGGCTCTTTTGTGGTTTTTAGGACTTTTCTTTACCTCTCTCAGGTGGCATTTAATTTTAAAGGACAATAAAGTTGATTTTTCAATATTCCAGGCATATAAAGGTTATCTTCGAGGTATGTTTTATAACATTTTTCTGCCTGGATCGATAGGTGGAGATATGATAAGGGTTGGGATATGTGCTTTTCAATCTAAATGTAAGTTAGGTACAGCTACAGCGAGTGTACTTCTTGAAAGAACTGCGGGAATATTTTCTTTGTTTATTTTTTTATTTGTTGTTTATTTTATTTTTTTTGAGGAATTTTCTCCTATTTTTAATATTGGATTTAGCAGGTATTTACTGATTGGAGGTTTAGTATTTGTTATTTTTATCGTGATGTCGGTTTTGGTGCGTAATAAATTGATTAACTGTTTTCCCCATGGTAAGTTAAATAAGGTTTTTCTTTTTTTTCGTGTTGGTATAGGCACACTATCTTCTCTTTCCGGAAAGACACTGCTAATGGTGCTGATATTATCTGGCTTTTCCCAAGCCGTAGATATATTGGCCTGTTTTTTGTTTTCAAAGGCAATAGGTATTGGGTTATCTTTGCCTGTTTTCTTTGGGGTTATACCTTTAGTGTATCTTGTTATCGTCTTACCAATTTCACTTGGAGGTCTGGGTGTTAGAGAGGGAATACTGGTGTTTCTACTTTCAATGTTTGGAATTGGAACGACTGAAGCAATAACTCTTTCTTTTATAATATATATTGATAGAATATTTTATGGCACGATTGGAGGTCTCGTAGAATTTATGGAAGCTTTTAAAGTGAAAAGAGTGGCTAAAACTGCAAAATAACTAATAAAGGAGTATAGATAAAATGGCAGATCATAAAATTCCATTTAATCGTCCAGAGGTTTTAGGAAGAGAACTTGAATATGTTAGAAAATCAATAGAGGAAAATCAATATATTTCGGGAGATGGGTTTTTTACAAAGAAATGCCAGCATTTGTTAGAGAATTATTTGAATATTCCGAAAGCATTATTGACAACTTCCTGTACGCATGCTCTTGAAATGGCAGCGATATTACTTGATGTAAAGCCAGGAGATGAAGTTATTGTTCCTTCTTTTACTTTCGTTTCAACTGCTAATGCTTTTGTAATACGGGGTGCAAAGCCTGTATTTGTAGATATACGTAATGATACTTTAAATATGGATGAAAGTAAATTGGAGGAATTAATTACAGAAAAGACTAAAGCCATAATTCCTGTGCATTATGGGGGAGTGGGATGTGACATGGAGGTAATATGTGATATTGCTAGAAAGTATAACGTTTCTATTATTGAGGATAATGCTCATGGATTTCTTGGTAAATACAAGGGAACATATTTGGGGTCTTTTGGTTCTTTAAGTGCTTTAAGTTTTCACGAGACGAAGAATTTTACTTGCGGAGAAGGCGGTGCTTTGATAATAAACGATGAAAGGTTGATAGAAAGAGCTGAAATAATTAGAGAAAAGGGAACGAATCGCGCACGATTTTTTAGAGGAGAAGTGGATAAATACACCTGGAGGGATATTGGCTCGAGTTATCTTCCTTCTGATATATTGGCAGCTTTTCTTTTAGGACAGTTAGAAAGAAGAGATTTTATTCAAAATAGAAGAAAACAGATATGGGATTTTTATAAAGAGAGTTTATCGGGATGGGCAGATAAGAATAAAGTAAAAATACCTTTTGTTCCAATGCACTGCGAACAATCTTATCATTTATTTTATCTGCGTTTGCCTTCTGTTGAGATTAGGGAAAAGCTTATTTCTCATTTAAAGAGCAGAAGTATATTAAGTGTGTTTCATTATTTGCCTTTACATCACTCTCCTATGGGAGAAAGATTCGGCTATAAGAAAGGAGATTTTCCGGTAACAGAAATCATAAGTAATGGCATTTTGCGGTTACCTTTCTATAATACAATAAAAAATGAGGAATTAGAAGAAGTTTGTGAGGCTATACGCGAATTCAACCCCGCAACACCCTGAATTGGCCACGGATTGGCACGGATGTACACAGATGATTTTTATTGGTGTGTTAGTGCGTGGATGTGTTGGTGTGTTGGTGTGTTTTTCTGACATACTAACGGATTAACCGACCCACAGACCAACAATTTAAAATCTTCGTGTCTTAGTGCCTTTGTGGCAAATTATGGGTTGTTGGGTGGCATTCTGACTCCTGGATTCTGGCTTCTGAATTCTGAATTCTCTTTTATTCAAATCTTGACAATTAAAAGAATGACATTATTATTGAAAATATAAAATAGGGGCCGTAGCGCAGTTGGTAGCGCGTCTGACTGGCAGTCAGGAGGGCACGGGTTCGAGTCCCGTCGGCTCCAGAGTAAGAAATGGAGGGCTACTTTTTATGAAGAAGTCGCTAATTTTGATAATATTAATGTTTAATTTGATTTTTGTTTCATGCGGTGGAGAAGCAATTTTTGCCGGAAGAGCGTACCGTCTTAAAGCTGAAGCGGCACTTAAAGAAATGAGAAACGCACTGGCTAAATATTCTATTAAGAACGGTCAATATCCTTTACAGGAAGAATGGGAAAGGGTTTTAGAACCTTATTTCAGGAAAGAAATCAATCCGGACCCTGATTGGATAACAAGAAGGAAAATGTTTGTTATGAGATCGAAAACCAAGATTACTCAGTGTGAAGGTATAGTCAAGGAGATAAAGAAAAATTTATTTTACGCGGAGAGTTCTTTAAAGGAAGATATAACGAAGTATCTATATCCAATCGATTCCGCATTAACTTACGCCTCATACGAGATTAAAGAAGCCAGAGCTTATGATTATAGAAATATTACTCCCGAATTAAATGATCTTATGAATTTTATTTCAAAAATCGACGTAGAAGAAGAAAAAAACAAAATAATAAGTTCTATGGTACAGCAGAAGGAAGAGCTTGGTTATTTGATGGCTGAAATTGAAAATAGTATTTTAAGTAAGGATAAATTAAGGAAAGACGATGCGATAAAAGAAGAGGCCGTTGAGTCCCTGTTTGTTCATCTAAAAAGGAAGTTAGAAATTCCTCTTTTAGAAGTTAAAGGTGAACCTGTTCCACCTTCTGTGAATACAGTGGATACAATTCCCCTATATCCCAGTGGAATCCAGGATCAAGTTAATAAGTTTGCAAGTGTTCTTAATTCTAAAAAAGATACAACGCTAATACGTCAAATAAATCAATTTGATGATATGATGGTCTCTTATGTAAACGGAGGCGAAAAAATAGATTTTGTCAAAGCTCTTATTCAGGTTAATAAAAAAATTCCGGCAGCTATAGAACTTTTTGAGTCTTTTTATTCGGAAAAAGGAAGAGTCTTGAATGCAAATAAAGTACTTAACGGTTATTCTTCTCTTGATAATATTGTTTCTATGGTTAAGCTGTACGAGGATGAAAACGACACTCTGCCAAAGGGTAATCTATATGAGGTGTTTAGAGAAGAAGAGGCGATGAAGGAAATAAGAAAGGATTTAGCGAGTGATCCTTATTTGGAGATTATGAACGATGGTTATAGATTGATATCTGAAGCTCAGGATGAGGATAGGACTAAGTTAGATATGAAGGTTGGTTTTGTTAATAATTATAAGGATCTTGTAAAAGAATCTTTTAGTGATGAGGGAGGAGGTCCTTTTTATGAGACTAATCAGGAACGTTCTACATATTTCTTGTGGGTTAGAGCAAAGGATGCTGAAAACACGATTCTTGCGACAAGACCGGGATTTAAGGCAAAGGAGGATTAGAACATGAAAATTGAGAGGCCCTTTTTTCTTTTCTTTTTACTTGTTTTAGCGAGTTACGCGTCTGCTTCGGATAAGAAAGAAGAGACAGAATTTACTCAAACACAAGAAATTACTGAAGCGGAAAGATATTATAGTTTTGCTTTTGAATATATGAAACAGGAGAAGTATTCGGAGGCAATTCCACTTCTCGAGAAGGCTATTAAGGCTGATTCTTCTTATGTAGATGCTTATCTTGCGCTACGACAGGTATACTTAATCGTTGGGGATACAAGTAAAGCGCTTGAAATTTGTAAAAAAGGCTTCAGCTGTTTTTCTGATCCTGAAAGCAGTAGAAAAATAGCTAAAGCTATCGCTTCACTGTATGCTAAAACAGGGGAATCTCAGAAAGCGGAGAAAATTTTTACCGATATTATAAAAGAATCGCCCAAAGATGCCAACAGTTACGATCTTTACGCTTATTTCCTTGAATCGGAGAACAGATACGATGAAGCTCTGGAAAATTACAAAAAAGCTTATCAACTCAATCCGGATAACAGCGGTGTGGCTTTTAGATTGGGAAATACTTATTTCAAACTAGGACGTTATAGTGAAGCGGTTAAGTTTCTGAAGAAAGCCAGAGAAACTTTTAGTGATGATATAGAAATAATAAAAAAGCTTGCAGAAGCTTATATAGAACTTAAAGAGTACGGAAAAGCTATAGAAGAATATAAATCTATAATTAAAATAATACCGGTGCATGTTTCCAGCAGAATACAGATCGGGAATATTTATGTTAAGTTGGGGCAATATAAGAAAGCTGAAAATTACTATAAAGAAACATTAGAAATAGAACCGGACAATTTAAGTATTTATTATCAGCTAATTAATCTTGAGCTTGTCAGAAAAAATCTTTCTGGTGTTAAATCTTATATAAATAAAGGTTTTTCCATCGACCCTAACGATTATATCCTCTATGCACTATATGGTGAGTATTATTATCGTTTGGGATTGGATTATATGCAGGAGAAAAAGTGGAATCCGTCTATCGAGAAGTTTGAAGAGGCTATAAGATTATGGAAGAAGACCAAATTTATCACAAATGACTCTAAATGGATAGATTATGCGGAGAGGGGTATACGGAACGCACAGAAAAATATAGAAGAGGTTAAAAAAATAAGATGGTAAATTTTTTAGATATATAGAGATATAAAGGATGGGAAATCCATGAGTAAAATCTTACTATGGCTGTTTATTTTATTCGTTTTAGGTTACGGTATTTATTTTGGTATAAATTGGATAAAAATCCATTTAAGTTATTCTAGCATCGAAAGTGAAGCTAAAAGATTATTTAGTCCTGCTTCTAATATCTCCTACAAAGAAGTTCCGGAAAGGCTGATGGATAAAGTAAGGGAGCAAAATATACCTTTAAAAGCGGATGATATAAAACTATTTGTTGATGAATGGAATGGTTATAGGGTTTTGAGTTTTGGGTATGTGGATTCGCTGCAGATATTTAAATCTAAGTTTTTGTACTTTAAATTTTCTTTTGTTGATACAGTCTTTTATCATTCGCAGTAATTTTGATGATTCTAACTGTTTTTGTTTTTTTTCTACCCGGAGATGCCTCCGGGTCTTCTTTTTTCGATAATAATTATTTAAAAGTTGGTGAGACTTCCGTTGAAGGAAATATTTTTTTTTCCGAGAAAATAATAAGAAATTTATTACCAGAAAGAGACACAAGATTTAGCGAAGTATTGTTAAAAGAAAGCATAGAAAGAATTATAAATTTCTATTTGGATGAAGGGTTTCCCTTTGTACAGGTTAAGCCCGTGCAATTTTCCCTGGATTCATCCTACATTAGCTGGAATTTTTTAATTGAGCCCGGTAATTTACAAAAGGTGGGTAATATTTTTTTAGAAGGACTTTCTTATACTGATCCGGAATTTTTACAGAGGAAAATCTCATTCAAGAAAAATGATATTTTTAGCGAAAAAGAAATTAGGAAAACTCTTTTAAGATTGGAAAAGTTAGACTATATTGATATTGATTCTTTTGATTTGAAGCCAACATCTTATAAAGGCTTGGTTAATGTAATTATTTATTTGAGGGAGAAAACCGCGAGCGATTTAAGGGCGGCAATATCATATTCAAATAATGGAGGTTTTAGTGGATTGATTTCGTTTAGTAATTCAAATCTTTTTGGAAGAGGTCGGAAAATTCAGATTGAGTTGGAAAAAGAAGAGGAAGAATATCAAACTGAATTATTTGAATATACAGAGCCAGATATACTGTCCTTACCGTTAAATTTAAATTTCTCTTTAGACCATAAATATATTAAAAATAATTATAATTTAGTGTCTATTTCTTCAGGAGTAGAATATTTTTTTTCCGATATTTCCTTTTTGGTGCAGTTGGGTTTTGAGATTATTTCGAGTCAAAGTCTAAGTGAAAATTATCCATTTTTAGACGCGGGGTTTTCCTATAATTCAAAACCGTTTTATATTTTTTATAAAGAAAGATTTCGCAAAGATAAAGGATGGGATCTGGAAACTAGAGCGGATATATATTTTTTCGCATTTGTTCTTAAGCTTGAGTATTTCAAACTTTCCCTTACGGAAAGTGATTTAACCTTTTATAGGTCTTTTAGAGGATATCCGGGTATGGCTGTAAAAGAAGGTGCGGTTGTTGGTCTTGAATGGAAGAAAAAATTCGGTCTACTAACTGCTTATCCTTTTGTTGATGCAAATTTCTTCGAAAGTAAATGGCATTATTCTTACGGTTTTGGCTTGAGCATTAAAAAGTTTACTTTAGAATACGCAGTTCCCAAAGGTATCCCTCCGTCTGAAGGGAGAATATACTTTAAATTTGATGCCAAGTAACTGATATAGAATCTCCTAAATTTTTCCATTTTTAACAAGTTCCGCAAATTTTTCAAAAGATCTGTTGAAAGTTCTTTCGACGTTATCAGGAAAAACACATGCCGGCAGCTCCCTCATTCTTAAATGATATTGAATGCATAAACAGCATCTTCCTTTTCTGGAACATGGTTCGTAAGAGCAATTACAGTTTTCTAAATTTTTATCTTGTATACATTCCATATTTCCTCCTAGTCAAAATATTGAACAACAGAAGTTATTTTTTTTATTACCCCCCCCAAGCCCATTTTTTAACAACAAATAGCACAAATTACACAAATAAATTAGTTTTGTTTTTTTATATTTGTGCTATTCGTGTGATTTGTTGTTTCTCTTTTTTAAATTTCACAAGTAGTTCCTTTGTGCTCTCTGTGGTAAATTTTTTTAGTTTTACTTTTCGTATCGTTTTCGGATTGATTCTAAATGCGCTTGTAATCCTTCAATTTCAGCAAGTTTTTCTGCAACCGGTCCTATTTCCTCGAGGCCTTCTTTTGTTACTTTTAGCGTGGTTTGAATTTTGAGAAAATCTTTGACGCTTAAGCCCCCGGTGTATCTGCTTGTCGTGTTTGTCGGGAGAGTGTGGTTAAGTCCGCTTGAATAATCCCCAAGAGCTTCCGCCGAATATTTTCCTATAAATAAAGAACCATAATTGTGAAGTTTATCTGTATGTTTTCCCGCCTCCCTAATCTGTAATTCTAAATGCTCAGGACCTCTCCTGTTTGCAAGTTCTATCCCTTCTTCGATATTGTTCAATAATACTATTAAACCATTACCATCTAAAGATTTTTTTGCGAATAACTTAGTATCTAATAAATTAAGTTGTACTTTAATCTCGTTTAGAACTAATTTGGCAAGTTTTTCGGAGGTTGTTGCCAGGATAGATGATGCGCCTATGTCGTGTTCGGCTTGTGAAAGCAAGTCCGAGGCTATTATTTTTGCTTCTGCTGTTTCATCCGCAATTATCATTATTTCTGTTTGTCCGGCTATAAAATCAATGCCTGCTTTTCCCATAACTTCCTTTTTTGCGAATTGCACGTATTTGTTTCCGGGTCCGACTATTTTGTCGACGCTTTTTACTGTTTCTGTTCCGTAGGCAAGAGCGGCTATAGCCTGCGCCCCTCCCAGTTTATAAATTTCTGTTATTTTGAGCATATGGGCTACGCTTAGTATCAATGGGTGTATGCTGCCATGGTAAGTTGGGGGAGAGCAAACGGCTATTTTAGATACGCCTGCTACCTGTGCTGGGATCCCGCACATTAATAATGTGGATACCAAAGGGAAATTGCCGCCCGGAACATAAATGCCTATTCTTTCGATAGGTTTTATTATTTGTCCTGTTAATACTCCTTTTTTGATCTCGAACTCGAAGTTATTGAATTGCTCTTTTTGCTTTTTTGCAAATTTTTTAATATTTTCGGCTGCTTTTTCAATAGCTTTTATTTCTTCTTTTGTAGCGCTTCTGTATGCATTTTCTATTTCTGTGCCGCCTATTTTTATTGTCTTAAGTTCTACTTGATCGAATTGTTTGGTGTATTTCTTTAGCGCTTTATCTCCGCTTTTCTTTACGTCTTTTATTATTTTCCTGACGCCTTCTATTTCCTCTATTTCTTGGTATTTGAAGAAATTTTCGTCTAATTCATTATATTTTATAACCTTCAATCTATTTCCCTTCCTTTAATGAAGTTTTCTAAAATTTTCATTCCAACATCCGTTAATACGGATTCGGGATGAAATTGTACCCCTTCTATGTTGTATTTTTTATGCCTTATTCCCATTACCGTGTTATCCTCTGTCCATGCTGATAGTGTAAAACAATCCGGCAGACTTTTCCTTTCCACAATTAGAGAATGATAACGCGTTGCAATAAAAGGGTTTTCTATGTTTTTGAATATTTTTTTACCATCATGATGTACTCTGGAGGTTTTACCGTGTAATACATTAGTTGCCCTTATAACCTTACCGCCGAAGACTTCTCCTATAGTTTGATGCCCCAGACATACTCCCATTATAGGAATTTTCTCTTTAAAATGCATTATGACTTCAGGGCTAATACCTGAATCTTTTGGCGTTCCCGGACCGGGTGAAATTATTATAGTTGTTGGTTTTAATTTCTCGATTTCTTTAACAGAAGTTTTGTCATTTCTTCTGACAACTATTTCCGCTCCCAATTCTCCCAAGAATTGAGCAAGATTATATACAAAGGAATCGTAGTTGTCGATTAGTAAAATCATTGTGATAGCTCTATTGCTTTTTTCAAAGCACTCATTTTGTTTATGGTTTCTTTGTATTCAAGTTCGGGAACTGAGTCGGCAACAATTCCTCCTCCCGCCTGAAAGTAAATCATATCTTTGTGGATTACGATTGTTCTTATAGCTATACATAGGTCCATGATACCTGCGAATCCAAAGTAACCTAAAGCTCCCGCATAAATGCCGCGTCTTACGGGCTCCAATTCATCGATTATTTCCATTGCTCTAATCTTTGGAGCTCCTGAAACAGTTCCCGCGGGAAAGGTGGCTCGTACCAAATCGAATGCGTCTTTATCTTCACGTAAATTACCATTTACTACCGATATATTGTGCATGACTTTTGCGTATTTTTCAATGCGCATGAAATCCGAAACTCTGATACTTCCGTATTCGCAAACTCTCCCTATATCGTTTCTGGCAAGATCAACAAGCATAACATGTTCTGCGAGTTCTTTTTCGTCATTTAGAAGTTCTTCCGCGAATTTATTATCCTCTTCTTCGGTTTTTCCTCTTCTTCTTGTTCCTGCGATCGGATTACTTGTTACAAGTCCGCCTGCTTCAAGTTTGATTAATGTTTCAGGAGAGGATCCGAGTATATACAGGTCATTAAATCTTAGGTAATACATATACGGAGAAGGATTTGTAAGGCGGAGTGCCTTGTATATATTGATAGGTTCTTTTTCTATTTTCCCTTTAAATCGTTGAGAAGGAACAACCTGAAATATGTCTCCGGCATATATATACTCTTTAGCTTTTTCTACTGCCTCATAATATTCTTCTTTAGTAAAATTGCCGGTAAATTCTATTTTGCTTCCTTCTGTTAAAGTGTAATCTTCTTCTTTAGAGGTTTTTATTATCTTTGTAAGTTCTTCAATTCTTTTTGATTCCCCGTCATTATTGTATATAATTATATCCACAGTATCGTCCTTATGGTCAAAGAGTATTATTTCTGAGGGAAACATAAGATAAGTTTCGGGTGCTTTAATTTCATCGGGGTTATTATCCGGAATTTTCTCAAAAAATCTAACCGCATCATAAGAAATATAACCGACTGCTCCCCCAGAGAAACCAGGTAAATAGGGGTAATCATCCACTAAAGACATGAGTTCTCTGAGTTTGCTGAATGGGTTACCTTTTTCCTTATGTTTTTCTCCAAAAATTTCAATATCGATATTTTCTCCTGTGCTTTTTAGTAGAATAAAGGGTCTTCCCCCTAAGAATGAATACCTTCCTCTTTTTTTAATATGGATAATAGATTCTAAAATAAAACTATAGGGTTCTTCTTTGTAAGCTTTCTCAAATAAGGCTTCAGGAGAAGATTTTACTTTAATTTTTTTATGTAAAAATTTAATTTTTCTCTTCAACGTGGTTTTCTCCACAAATCCTCCTGAGTAATCTAGTAAATTCTGGAAAAGAAATATCGATACATTCTGATTCTAAAATTGTGGTTTTTCCTTCTGCTATAACCCCGGCGATTGCTAAAGTCATACCTATTCTATGATCGCCAAAACTTTCACAAATATTCCCTTTTAGTTTTGTTGGTCCTTTTATTATAAATCCGTCAGGTTTTTCTTCTATTTTTGCCCCCATTTTCTTTAGGCCCGTAGCTATTGCGTGAATTCTATCTGTCTCTTTTACTCTTAATTCTTCGGCGTTTTTTATTACTGTTGTTCCTTTTGCTTGTGTGGCAGCTACAGCTATTATAGGTATTTCATCTATTACTTTGGGAATAATACTTTTGGTAATAGTTATTCCTTTTAATTTTTTACCTTTTACTAATAGATCAGCCGTGGGTTCGTAATTTTTATTTTTCTCGTTTTTTATTGAAATATCGGCACCCATACTTTTTAAAACTTTGATAATACCGGTTCTTGTTGGATTTATTCCTATATTTTTAATAAGTATTTTTGAATCCTTAATTACACTGCCAAGTACAAGAAAAAAAGCTGCGGATGAAATATCTCCCGGTATAGATATTTCTTTTGCGACTAATTTGCTTTTTTCTTTTAGAGTTATTCTGTTTCCGCTAGCTTCAATTTTTGCACCGAATAAATTCAACATTCTTTCTGTGTGGTCACGGCTCTTCTCTGGCTCTGTAACAGAAGTATTTCCTTTTGCGTATAGGGAAGCGAGCAATATGGAAGACTTTACCTGTGCGCTGGCAATCGGAGTTTTGTAGTCTATTGCGTTGAGTTTTCCTCCTTTTATCGCGAGAGGAGCGAATTTATTGTTATTTCTACCGTTTATTTTTGCACCCATTAAACTTAGGGGTTCTATAATTCTTTTCATTGGACGTTTTAAAAGCGAACTGTCGCCCGTTAGCACGGAAAAGAAATTTTGCCCTGCCAAAAGGCCGGATAATAAACGCATCGAAGTACCCGAATTATTGCAGTTTAATACGTCCACTGGTTCTTTTAATCCCTTTACCCCTTTACCTTCTATCCTTACCAGCGATTCTTTTTTTGTTATCGTTATTCCGAGCTTTTTCATGATTTCCAGAGTTGACATGCAATCGTCGCATTTGGAGTAGTTCGTAAGCATGGTAACCCCTTTGGCAATCGAACCTAAAATTAAGCCTCTGTGCGTAATAGACTTATCCCCACCGACTTTTATCTCACCTTTTATTTTAGACGCTTTCGATAAGATCAGTTTCACTTTTTATCCTTTATCATATAACTTCCCAGAAGTTTAAAGTATGTTACTACTTCTTTTAAAGTTTCGACTGCGTGATTGCAATTTTCGTCTTCCATGCTTCCTTTAAAATCGATATAAAAAAGATATTCATACGGTCTTCCCATTACCGCTCTCGATTCCAATTTGGTTAAATCGATATTCCTGAGAGCAAAAATACTTAAGCATCTAAAGAGTATACCGGGTTCGTTTTTTACACCGAAAACGAACATCGTTCTTGCGTTTTCTCCTGTGTAAATTTTTCTATCTCTTGAGATAATAAGAAACCTTGTGAAATTATCCGGGTGTGATTCGATATTCTGCTTTAATTTCTTGAAGTTGTATAGTTTTGCGACCTGAGGGCCTGCAATAATTGCGACATTTTTTATTTTTTGTTCTTTTACTATTTTGGCGGCTCCTGCAGTATCGTAAACGGAAACCACTTTATATTCCGGATGAGAGGAAAGAAAATCTCTGCATTGGGCTAGCGCTTCCGGATGAGACCAAACTTCCTTAATTGATTTTATATCAGTACCGGCAGGTGCCAGGAGAGTATGCTCTATTCGAAGATTTACTGCTCCCATTACCCAGACGTCATATTCTAGCAGAAGGTCGTAATTTTGATGTATACTCCCGGTAAGCGAGTTCTCGACCGGAACCACACCATATGTTTCTTTTTTATTTTTTACCATTTCGAAGATGTCTTTAAAAGTCCTTACGCCCTGTCTTTTTACATCTTTTGGGAGAAATTTATTTGATGCGATATCGCTGTTGCAGCCCGGTTCTCCCTGATATATAATTTGTTTCATATTTTCCTTCCCATTACTTTTGCTATATTTTTTATTTCATCCATTAATTGTTGGAAGGTGTTAGGTGTGATTGACTGTTTTCCATCAGATAGCGCGTTAGAGGGTTGGCTATGAACTTCTATCAATAATCCGTCAGCTCCTGCTGCTATTCCTGCTCTTGCCAGAGCAGGTACGTATTTACTGTTACCTGCCGGGTGGCTCGGATCTACGATAATAGGAAGATGACTGAGCTCTTTTATAACTGGTACGGTACTTATGTCGAGAGTATATCTAGTATAAGTTTCGAAAGTCCTTATACCTCTTTCACATAGAATTACGTCGTGATTGCCTTCCGATTGTATATATTCAGCGGACATAAGCCATTCTTCGATGGTTGCCGATATGCCTCTTTTAAGCAAAACAGGTTTGTTAAACCTTCCAACTGTTTTTAGCAGCTGGTAATTTTGCATATTCCTTGCTCCTATCTGGAGAATATCAGCGTATTTTGCAACCAGAGGAACATCTACTTCGGATACGACTTCTGTTATTATCGATAGGCCTGTTTGTTCTCTGGCTTCTGCCAAAATTTTTAAACCTTTTTCTCCTAGCCCTTGAAAACTGTAAGGAGAGCTTCTGGGTTTAAAAGCTCCCCCGCGAAGTATCTTTGCACCTGCTTGCTTTACTTCTTTCGCTATCTTTAATACGGTTTCTTCGGATTCGACGGAACATGGGCCTGCCATAATTACAATCTCTTCACCCCCAATTGTTTTACCGTTTACAGATACGATAGTGTTTTCCGGATGGAATTCCCTGCTGCCCATTTTAAATGGACTTAAAATAGGCGTGAGCCGCTCTACACCGGGGAGTTGTTCTATCGATTGAGTTATTCTTTCTCTGTCCGTTGCTCCTATGACATGGATGACTGTTTTCTTTATGCCTGTAAATATTTTTGCCTCATATCCGAGTTCTTTTATTTTTTCTTTAACTCTGGTTATCTCTTTTTTTGTTGCGGTTGAAGACATTGTTATTATCATTTTCCCTCCACTATTTCCTAAAACACAGAGCCCACAGAGCTTTTTTTAACAACAAATAGCACAAATCTCACAAATGTATTAACAATGTAATTTTCTTTAACATAAAAAATAAAAAGTCTTTTTGCTTTATTAGTGCTATTCGTGAGATTCGTTGTTTCTAATTGTATTTGGTGGGGGCTTTGTGTTTGTTTTTTCATTTTTTAACGCTTCGTAGCTTCTTTAAATTCGGCTACGAGTTCTTTCAAATTTTCTTCATTTTTTATGGCTTCTATTATTCGGCTTCCCAGTATGACTCCATCGACTTTTCCCTTGAGAGATTCTATCTGTTTTGGTGTAGATATCCCGAAACCGAGTGCTATAGGAATATCGGTGATTTTTCTTATATCTTTTAGAAGTTTATCAATATAGGGGGGCATTTTATTTCTTACTCCTGTAGTTCCGAGTACAGAAACACAGTATACGAATCCTCGTGTTTCTTGAACAATTTTCTTTCTTCTCTTCGGAGGCGAAGCGGGTGTCAATAGAAAGATTAATTCTATATTGTATTCTTTAGATAATTCAATCCATTCGGATGCTTCTTCTACCGGGAGGTCGGGTATAATTAGACCATTTACATTACATTTATTCATGTCGCTTAATATCTCTTCTTTTCCATAAGCGAGGAGAGGATTCAGGTAGCTCATAAAAACAAGAGGCTTTTTAATTTCAAGTTTTTTAATGTTATTGATGATTCTTTCCAAACTGGTTCCTTTCATAAGTGAAGTATGTGATGATTCCTGTATTGTCGGTCCGTCCGCAATGGGGTCTGAAAACGGAATTCCTATTTCGATTATATCTGCTCCGCTTTCTGCAAGTGTTTTTATAATTTTCATGGATGCGCTGAGATTTGGAAAACCTCCCGTAGTATAAAGAATTAAAGCTGCTTCGTTTTTCGCTTTTAATTCTTTAAATTTCGCTGCTATACTTATTCTTTTTTGCATAAGATTTCCTCTACGATTTCTAAATCTTTATCTCCACGTCCGGAAAGATTGACCAAAATTATGGATTCCTTCGGCATATCCCGGGCGGCTTTTATAGCGTAGGCAACAGCGTGAGAACTTTCCAATGCGGGAATTATGCCTTCCGTTCTGCAAAGTATATTAAAAGCATCCAAAGCTTCCTTATCCGTAATTGACGTAAATTCAATAATTCCCTCATCTTTAAGATAGGAATGTTCCGGACCCACCCCCGGATAGTCCAATCCCGGTGCAACAGAATGTGTTTCTGTGATTTGTCCGTTTTTATCCTGAAGAAGGTAACTCATAGCTCCGTGTAAAGTTCCTATTCCTCCCTTACATAAACTGGCAGCATGTTTTTTAGTATCGAGCCCCAAACCGCCTGCTTCCACACCGACTAATTTAACTTTGCCTTCTTCTATGAAAGGATAAAAGATACCTATAGCGTTACTTCCTCCTCCGACGCAGGCTGTAATTACGTCAGGTAATTTTTGTTCTTTTTCTAAAATTTGCCTTTTGCTTTCTTCTCCTATAACTGACTGAAAATCTCTGACCATCATCGGGTATGGATGCGGTCCTACCACAGAACCTATGCAGTAATAAGTGGTTTCTACGTTGGCAACCCAATCTCTGATAGCTGCGTTGATTGCATCTTTAAGCGTTTTAGAGCCTGTGTCTACAGGAATTACTTCTGTTCCGACTAGTTCCATCCTGAAAACGTTCATTTTTTGTCTTTTTGTGTCTTCGGTTCCCATGTAAACGTGACATTCGAGATCTAAAAGAGCGCAGGCTGTGGCAGTGGCTACACCATGCTGTCCGGCTCCTGTTTCGGCAATTATTCTTTTTTTACCCATCTTTTTTGCCAGAAGTACCTGCCCCAGAGTATTGTTTATTTTGTGAGCGCCTGTGTGCATCATATCTTCCCTTTTCAGGTATATCTTGGCTCCTCCTGTTTTTTCGGTAAGTCTTTCCGCGAAGTATAGGGGAGAGGGTCTTCCCGCGTATTCTTTAAGCAGGAGATTCAATTCTTTATTGAACTTTTTGTCTTCTTTGAAAAATAGATAAGCTTTTTCGAGTTCAACGACGTTGTTCATCAATACTTCCGGTATAAATCTGCCTCCGAATCTTCCGAAGTAACCTTTTTCATCCGGTAAATTATAATTCATGTCGATTTCATTCCTTTCGTTAAATATTCTAAAGCTAAAATGTAACCAAACCAGCCAAGACCGCTGATTTGTCCTACGCATATAGGAGCACTCATACTTGTATGTCTGAAGTCTTCGCGCGCGTATATATTGCTTAAGTGAACCTCGACGGTCGGAGTCCCCACGGCTTCGATCGCGTCCCGAATCGCCACAGATGTATGCGTATATCCGCCCGGATTTATTACAATCGCTCTATATTCTTCACCCTTCTGGATCGCATCCACGATTTCTCCTTCTTCATTAGATTGTATGATTTCGACGTTGATGCCGCTCTTTTTCGCGAATTTTTTTATCTCTTCATTTATTTTTTCGAGATTCATGTTGCCGTAAACCTCGGGTTTTCTTTTGCCCAAAAGGTTCAGGTTTGGTCCATGAATCACAAGAATTTTTTGCATTCTACCTCCCTCGTTATTATTTTTCCTATTTGTGTAGGAACAGGTAATCGAATTTTTCCTTTTCTTACTTTTTTATCCTGAGACACACAATTTTTCATATCGTCCTTATATATATTTTTGGGTGTAGAGTATGGTAATTTGTATTTTTTAATCAAATTCTCAATTCTTTTAGAATCTTCTTTGGAGAGGAATCCTTCTTTTTGTGCTAATTTAG
This sequence comes from uncultured bacterium, assembly GCA_964418485.1. Classification (GTDB taxonomy): domain Bacteria; phylum Hydrothermota; class UBA3072; order UBA3072; family UBA3072; genus JAFGHJ01. The sequence goes on from CAYQMH010000006.1 coordinate 36,071, forward strand.
CTTCTTCTGCCATACCCATTGCTACAGCTTCTCCGTGTGAATATTCGGAATAATGTGTTAGTGTTTCAATTATGTGTCCTATTGTATGTCCGTAATTTAGCACTTCTCTCTTTCCCTTTTCTTCCTTTTCATCTTCTTCAACCACTTTTTTCTTTATTTGCACACAACGTGAAACAATTTCCTTTAAATGTTTAACATCACGATTTATTATTTCTTTCTGTTTCTTTTCGAGAATATCGAACAATTCCGCATCGTGTGTTATTCCATATTTAATAACTTCAGCAAGACCGTTTCTGAATTCTTTTTCCGAGAGAGTTAAGAGTTTTTTGATATCGATTAAGACCGTATCGGGCTGATAAAATGTGCCTATCATATTTTTTCCGAGAGGATGGTCGAAACCCGTTTTGCCTCCTATGGAAGAATCTACCTGGGCTATCAGTGTGGTTGGTACATGTATGAGAGATACACCTCTTTTTAGTGTAGAAGCGACGAATCCGCCCATATCTCCTATTACGCCGCCTCCAAGGGCTATTATACTCGATGATCTATCCAGATGCTCTTTTAAAAGCATATCGAATATTTTTTTAATTGTATCGAAGTTTTTGAATTTTTCTCCGTCTGGGATTATACATGTGTAAGGCTTAATTCCTTTATCCAGAAGCATCTTTTCGATTTCTTTTATATATAGAGCTCCGACTACCGGATTAGATATTATTGCTGCTTTATCGGATTTAAGACTTAAATCTATATTAAAGTTATTCCCTTTAAAAATATTGCAGCCAATATAAATCGGATATTCTTTGGATTCGGCCTTTAATGTATATTTTTTTAGTTCTTTTTCTTTAGTTTGCGGTTTAATTTTTAAAGTTTTAAGTATTTTTTTTGCTATCTCTGTAGGTGTGTTGGCCGAAGTATCTATCTTTTCATCGGCGAACTCGTAGAACCCTTTTTTCATTCTCTCGTTGTATATTTTGATTATATTGTTTTTGTCTTTTATTAATGGTCGTGTTTTGTCTTTATCCAGTCTCTCTTTTACCGCGTCGAGGCAGGTATATAGATAAATAACTTTCCCCATTTCGGATAATATTTTTCGGTTTTCTTCATCTTTTACGACTCCTCCGCCTGTGGCAATAACGACGTTTTTAATATTTTTGATACTCTTAAGGGTTTCTTTCTCTGCTTTTCTAAAATATTTTTCACCTGATTCTTTAAAAATATTGTTTATGGTTCTTTTTTCCTTTAGAACTATGTAATCATCCATAGAGATAAAAGATAAATCTGTTTTTTCTGCTATTTCTCTTGCGACAGAATCCTTTCCCGAACCCATAAATCCTATAAGAATTATATTTTCAGGCATTTCCAATTCTTTTCATATAGGATTTGTAACCGGCTTTTATATCTGTCATTGCGTCTCCGCCAAATTTATCGAGGAAAGCGTTGCTCAACACGTAAGCCATCATACTTTCGGCAATTACGCCTGCGGCAGGTACTACGCAAACATCGGCTCTTTCTTTTTGCGCTAAGGTCTGTTTTTTTGTTTTTATATCGACCGATTTTAGGGGGGATGACAGCGTGGGAATTGGTTTTGAGTAAATTCTTACTATGATATCTTCACCGTTACTAATTCCCCCTTCTATTCCACCCGCTCTATTTGTTGAGCGATAAAAGCCATTTTCCTTTGAGTAAAATATTTCATCCTGCACTTTTGACCCAAAATTTTCTGCGTTTTTTATGCCTTCGCCAATCTCAATTCCTTTGACAGTTGGAATAGACATCATAGCACTTGCGATAGATGCGCTCAGTCGCCGATCGTAGTTTGCGTGGCTTCCTAGCCCTGAACAAACACCAAGGGCTCTGATTTCGCTTACACCTCCTATCGAGTCACCTTTTTTCTTTGCTTCGTCAATAAGTTTCATCATTTCTTTTTCGGACCTGGGGTCGGTACATCGCAGGGGGCTATCTTCTATTTTATCCAAACTTTTCGTAAGGGCATTTATACTGATTTGCCCGATAGAAATAGTATGTGAGTAAATTTTTATTCCGAATTCTGCGATAAAAAGTTTGAAAATGGCTCCTGCTGCTACTCTCGAAGCAGTTTCTCTTGCTGAGGCTCTTTCCATGATATCTCTTATATCGGTACGTCCGTATTTCAATATCCCGGGAAGGTCGGCGTGACCGGGTCTCGGAGAAGTAACTTTTTTATCGGTAGATCCTTTATCTGTTTTCATTATATCTTTCCAGTTTTCAAAATCTTTATTTTTTATCTGGATGGAAATCGGTGAACCGATTGTTTCTCCGTATCTTACACCGGATAAAATCTCCGCCTGATCGCTTTCGATTTTCATTCTTTCGCCTCTTCCGTAACCTTTCTGTCTGCGGGAGAGTTCTTTGTTGATGTATTTAACATCTATTTGTAATCCTGCAGGCATCCCCTCTATTATAACGGATAGGGCTTTACCATGTGATTCTCCGGAAGTCATTAGTCTAATCATATTTCAAAACCTATCGCTTTTTTCATTACTTCGATGGGAGCGTCTTGACCCGTCCATATATTAAAAGCACGCGCACCCTGTAAAATTAGCATTAAACTGCCATTTACCACTTTTACCCCCTTTTGTTTCTTTGCTTTAAATTTATAATTTATATCGTAGTAAACTGAGTTTTCTTTCATTAGAGGAAGAATTTTGTCCTGAAGATCGAGAGGTGTCGCGTTTAAAATAATATCTGAATCTGAAGCTATATTTTCTAATTCTTGCGATGTAATTACATCTGCCTGATAAATTTTAGCCAAATTTTCTGCTTTTTCTTCTAATATATCCGTTATTATAAAACTCAATGGGTTCTTCTTGTTAATAATGTAGGAACAGGCATATGCAACTCCTCCTGCTCCTATGAGCATAACCTTTTTGCCCGCGAGATCGATTTCATATTTGTTTAAAGACTCTTCGAATCCGTATATATCAGTATTAAAACCTTTAAGTTTGTCTTCCTCAATCAATACTGTATTTACGGCATCGATAGCGGTTGCTTCGATGGAAATTTCATCGAGATATTCCATTACGTCCTTTTTATAAGGAATCGTAACGTTGAATCCTCTAAAACCCAGAGCGGACAGGCCGTATACAGCTTCTTTTAGTTTTTCTTCTTTTACGGGAAGCTGTACGTATACACCGTCAAGTCCCAATTCTTTAAATGCCGCGTTATGCATCGGGGGAGAGAAGGTTGTTTTTAAAGGATATCCGATTATTCCTGTTACTAACAAGAGTGTGCCTCCCTGATAAATCTTTCGATTTTTTCTTTATCCTTTATTCCATAGGCTTTTTCTACTCCCGTAGAAACGTCTACACCGTAAGGATTTAATTCCAGGATAACCTTTCTCACGTTTTCACAGGAAAGTCCACCCGCTATTATGATGGGTTTATCGATTTCTCGGGCAATTTCCCAGTTAAAAGTTTTTCCGCTTCCCCTACCCGGGTCGAGAATAAATGCAGATACGGAGTAGCCTTGCATTTTTTTTATTAGGCTCTCCTTTGTGTCGTTTTCGGCTATTTGAATTCCTTTTATAACTTTTCTGTTTACTTCGTGGCAGTATTCGTCGGATTCTCTGCCGTGCAGCTGAACCGCGTCGAGTAAGGTGAAATCTATAATTCTGTTAACTTCTTTTAAGTTTTCATCTATAAATATACCCACAGTGGTGATAAAAGGCGGTAACTCCTTTATAATTTCCCTTACTTTTTCCGGAGTAACATTTCTTTTAGATTCTGCGAATACGAAACCTATGGCATCGGCGCCGAGTTCTGAAACCATTATTGCATCTTTTTCGTTAGTTATTCCACAAATTTTCACTCTTACTCTGCCTTTTTTATCCATTCCTTTCCTTCTTTCATTATATTGATAAAATCTTGTTTCTTTCCCTCTAAAACCGATTTAATTATGTATTTCATTGCTTGTTCTAACCTATCGTAAAGATTGTTTTTAAAAGGATTAAATTTCTGTATAGCGTAATACAGGTCGGAATTTTCCATTATGACTTCTTTTGTGGTTTTCATCTGAGAAGTGAAAGTTGTACTCGCTATTTCTTTTAAATCGGAGTAAGCGTATTCTCCGTCCAGTAATGTTTTCATAAAAATTATATTTATTATGTGGGATAAAGCCAAAACGTAAGAAATTATTTTGTCATGTTCTTCAAGGGTTATTTCTACCATACTCGCGCTTGTGTCTTTAAAGAAAGTTTTTACCTTTTCATTCGCTTTTTTATCTTTACAGTCACAAAGACATATTACCCTGTCAGAAAGGGTGCTTACCCTTGGTCCGAACATAGGATGTATGCTTGTATAAGAAATACCTGACCGCAGAGCCTTTTTTATAGCATCTTTTGAGTAATCTTTTAAACTGGCGATGTCGAATACTGTCCCTTTAAATTTCAATTTGATAATTTTATCGATGATTTCCGGCATGATTTCAAAAGGAATAGCAAGAAGGATACAGGAAGCCTGGCTGACTGCTTTTTCAAGGTTGTCGAAACTTTTAAAGTGATTTGATTTTCCTTTTGTATCGTAAATGAAAACATTATGTCCTTGATTGGCGAAGAAGTTAGCGAACCACATACCCATTTCCCCGAGACCTCCAATAATCAGAATGTCTTCTTTATCTCCGCTATAAGAGGAATAATGAAGAATTTCCTGTTGTCGTTTTGATTCGGTTATGATGTATCTCATAATCGTTTTTATCAATTTATTGGAAAGGCCTTCCTTTGAGGCTACATCCATGGCATTTTTGATTACTTCTTTTTCGATTTTCCAATCTTTTAATGGTATTCCTTTCTTTTTCTTTTTCCCGCCTATTTTTTTTGTTATAGAAAGTCTTTTCCCTATCAATTTGATAATTTTTCTGTCGACTTCTCTAACTTCTTTCCTGAGTTTTTCAATGTCTTTCATTTTTCGAGAAGTTCCTTTAATTTTTTTCCGATTTCTTTTTCTCTTATAAGGGTTTCACCGATAAGAACCGAATCAAAACCGGCTTCTTCTAGGGCGATAATATCTTCTCTTTTTTTTATGCCACTTTCACTTACGGTTGTAAGTTCTGCAGGAATTGCTTTTTTTATACTGAGGGAGTTTTCGATAGAGGTTTGGAAAGTTTCCAAATTTCGGTTATTGATACCTATTATTTCCGCAGGTGTCGCAAGAGCTTTTTGAAGTTCCTTCTTTGAATCGATTTCGAGTAGGCAAGCCATTCCGAGTTTATTTGCAAGAGTAATAAATTTCTTCAATTGTTCAATTTCGAGTATTTTTGCAATCAAAAGTATGGCATCGGCTCCGATGTATGCGGATTGGTATATTTGATATTCATCAATAATAAATTCCTTTCGCAGTACCGGTAGTTTAACTTCGTTTTTAACATCAGTTAAATGATCGTTATTTCCCCAGAAGTATTTAGCGTCTGTTAAAACCGAAATGGCGCTTGCACCGCCTTTTTCGTATTCTTTTGCTATATTTTTGTGATTAAAGTCTTCTCTCAAGACGCCTTTTGAGGGAGAATGTCTTTTTATTTCGGCAATAACAGAAATATTACCCTTTTTTAAGGCAGATTTAAAGTTTCTCTTTTCGTCAGGTATCTTGTCGATGAAAGACTCAAGAGGAGTGAAGATTTTTCTTTTTTCGATTTCTATCTTTTTGAATTGTACTATTTTTTCGAGAATTGTTTTTGCTTTCATTTTGCTATTTCTTTAAGCTTCTCCAGTTTTTTTAATGCCTTTCCTGAATCAATAGATTCTTTTGCTTTTTCTATACCCTCAGCAAGACTTTTAGCCTTTCCGGCAACATAAATGGCCGCACCGGAATTCAGTATTGTAATCTCTCTTTTCCCACCTGTTCCGCCTCTCAGTAAATTTAAGGCGATTTTTGCGTTTATCTCGGGAGTTGCGCCTTTTAAGTCTGCCGGAATTCTCTTGGTCATTCCGAAATCTTCCGGAGAAATAGTGTACTCAGTTATTTTTCCGTCTTTCAGTTCACTCACGTAAGTTTTTCCTGTTGTTGTTATTTCGTCGAGACCGTCTTCGCCGTGTACTATCATACAATGTATCGAATCGAGGTTGGCAAGAACATTGGCTATTGGAGTGGTTAATTCTTTATCGTACACTCCTAAAAGCTGTCTTTTGGCGCCCGCGGGATTTGTCAATGGCCCAAGTATGTTGAATATAGTTCTTACTCCCATTTCTCTTCTCGGTCCTATCGCGTATTTCATGGCAGGATGTAAAAAAGGGGCAAATAAAAATCCTATTCCGGCTTCTTTGAGACATTTTTCGATTTTATCGGGAGTGTTTTCGATTCTTATGCCGAGTTCTTTAAGTAAATCAGCGCTGCCGCACTGACTTGAAACACTGCGGTTTCCGTGTTTTGCGACCACGCAGCCCGCTCCAGCCGCTACCAGTGCGCTAATGGTTGAAATATTGAAAGTATAGGCTCCATCGCCTCCCGTACCGCATGTATCTATGAGGTATTTTTTAGGAGCCTTTATCCTTGTGACCTTATCTCTCATTGCTTTAACGAATCCTGTAATTTCGTCAACCGTTTCGCCTTTCATACGCAGTGCTGTAATTAATGAAGCTATTTGAGCGTCCGTTGCTTCCCCGTTCATAATAGAAAGAGCGACTTCATACGCGTTTTCCCCGTTTATATCTTCTTTTTTGATGGCTTTCTTTATTGCTTCTTTAACGTTCATTTTCTTCGCCTCCTTAATTCTTCTAATACATCTTTTATTTCTATATTATTTTTTGCCAGCAGTACAGTCAAGAAGTATAGTACATCTGCTGTTTCCCATATGATTTCATTTTTTTCTTTCGCTTCGGTAATTTCTTCTGCTTCTTCTTTTATTTTTCCTTTTAGTTTTCTTTCGTTTAGAGTTGCCGTATAAGAATCCGGTAAGGGATTCTTTATCCTGTCCTGTATTATATCGTATAATTCTTCTAAACCAAATTCCCTGTCGCCGAAACAGGAATAATTACCAAGATGACAGGCAACTCCTTTTTGTTCGACAGTTGCAAGCAGGGTATCCTGATCACAATCTGTTCTTATTTTCAGTAGTTTTTGAGTGTTTTTAGAAGTTTCGCCTTTCATCCAGAGTTTTTGCCTGGAACGTGAAAAATACCACATATTTCCGGTTTTGAAAGTTTTTTTCAGGGATTCTTTATTTGAATAAGCGAGCATCAGAACCTGACCCGTCTGCTCCTGAGTAATTGTAGGAATTAGTTTACTCTTTTTCCAATCTAATGATTCGATGAAACCTTCCTTGAGAGATATTTTTCCCGTGTAGAGAGCCATACCAAGCTGGACATCGCATCCCATTTGAGCTAATTTTTTTACCTCGGAAATTTTGCTTACCCCTCCTGCGACTGTGACTTTATTTTTCGTCTTTTTTAAGAGTTTCTTTACGATTTCTAAATTAATTCCCGTTAAGGTTCCTTCTCTTTCTACGCATGTAAATAAGTATTCGGAAGCAAAACCTTGAAGAGTTTCTGCTGCTTTATAAAGAGAAATGCCTGTGGAATGTTTCCAGCCCTTTGTAACTATTTCTTCGTTTAAAGCGTCAATAGCTATTATTATTCTTTCTTTGCCTATTTCTTTTTTCAAATTTTTTAGAAATTCTTTGTTTATTTTATCATTTTCGAAAGCTTTTGAGCCTATTATAACTTTTCTTGCTCCAAGAGATATCATTTTTTTTGCTTTTTCTATGCTCCTTATGCCTCCTCCAACCCTGCATTCGGCTTTTTTAAATATCTTTTTGATTAAATCGGTATTATCGCCTTTTTCCATGGCGGCGTCCAGGTCTATTACCGCTGTTTCTCCGTACCTGTTGAATTCTTCCGCGAGTTTTATAGGCATTTTAACTTCGAGCATTTTTTCTTTGCCCTGCTTTAACTGAACTGCTTTACCATTCATCAAATCGATAGAAGCGATAATCATCTTACACAAATTCCCTTATTTCTTAGATATTCTTTTATATCTTTGATTTTGTATTCGCCGTAGTGCAGAAGTGAAGCGAGTAATACGGCGTCGGCTTTTCCCTCTTTTACCGCGTCCGCCATCTGCTGCGGGTTTCCTGCTCCACCGGAAGCTATAACCGGAATATTTACGCTTTCCGATATTTTTCTGGTAAGTTCAAGATCGTATCCTTCTTTCGTTCCGTCTTTATCTATAGAATTAAGAAGAATTTCTCCTGCTCCTAACCTTTCACCTTCTTTTGCCCACTCTATTGCGTCTATACCTGAGTTATTTCTGCCTCCATGTGTGTAAGCATACCATGAATTATCGTGCCTTTGCGCGTCGATTGAAAGCACTATGCACTGTGAGCCGAAAATCTCGGCTCCTTCGGAGATTAGTGAGGGATTTTCCAGGGCCGAGGTACATATGGCAACTTTATCGGCTCCTTTTGTCAGGGCGTTTCTCATATCTTCAGCTGAACGCAGTCCTCCGCCTACAGTAAGAGGAATGAAAACCTGCTCGGATACTTTCTCCACGACTTCTATTAAGATTTTTCTGCTTTTGTACGATGCTCCGATATCGAGAAAAGTTAATTCATCAGCACCCTGTTTATTGTATTCTTTAGCCATTTTGACAGGATCACCCACATTATCGAGGTTTTTGAATTTTATTCCTTTCACTACCTTTCCGAAATCTACGTCGAGGCAGGGAATGATTCTTGTCGCTAACATATATCCACCCAGTTATTTAACATTTTTAAACCCGTTTCTCCGCTTTTTTCCGGATGAAATTGTACTCCAAAAACGTTTCCTTTTTCTATCATCGAAGTATACGTAACAAAATAATCAGTTGTTGCCCTTACAATCTCGTTGTCTTTAGCTTTTACATAATATCCATGAAGGAAGTAAAAGAAAGATTTGTCAGGAATTCCTTTTAATAGGGGAGACTCCTTTACTATATTTATTTGATTCCATCCCATTTGAGGTACTTTGCCTTTCTTGAAGCGGGGGCATTTACCTTCAAATATGCCGAAACCTTTCTTCTTTTTGGATTCAAGACTTTCTTCGAATAACATCTGCATGCCGAGACAAATACCCAGAAACGGTTTCCCGGCTTTAAGCCAGTCGAGAGTTGCTTCATAAAAATGAGTTTCTTTTAGCTTTTCTATTGCCGGTCCGAATGCTCCTACACCTGGTAGGACCACTCTGTCTGCCTTTTTCAAATCTTCCGCTCTGGTAGCGATCATATTTTTTCTTTTTAAATGATTAAAGGCTTTTTTTACGGAACGGAGATTGCCGGCTCCATAGTCGATTATAGCTATCATTCTATATTTTCCCCTTTGTGCTTGGAATGTTTTCCTTTGCTCTTTTATCTTTTGAGCATGCCATTTTCATGGCTTTCCCGAAAGCTTTAAAAATAGCTTCTATTTTGTGGTGATCACTTCTGCCAAATGGCATTCTAACAACCACATTTGCGGAAAGAGTGTTAGCAAATCCCAGGAAAAAGTCTTTCAGAAGGTCGGTATCTAAATCTCCGCAAAGTCTTCTTTTGAATTCTGCGTCGAACTGAAGATAGGGCCGTCCGCTGATATCGACTGCCACTACCGCGAGAGCTTCGTCCATAGGATAAACAAAATATCCAGCTCTGTTGATACCTTTTTTATTTCCTAACGCCTTTTTGAAAGCTTCGCCCAAAACAATACCGCAGTCTTCTACCAGGTGGTGCTGGTCGACTTCTAAATCCCCTTTAGCTTTCATTTTAATATCAAAAAGACCGTGTTTGGTGAAGTTCTCGAGCGAGTGCGTCAAAAACCCGATTGGATTTTTGATATCGTATTTGCCCGTACCTTCGATTTTTAAATCGACTGTGATATCGGTCTCTTTTGTTTTTCTCTCAATTTTAGCTTTTCTCATCCCGAGAGTACCTCTTTTAATGTTTTAATAAATAATTCATTTTGATCGGGTTTTCCGATTGTTACGCGCAGAGTATTTTTTAATCTCGGTGTATCGAAGAACCTCAAAAGGACTCCTCTTCTATACATTTCGTCGAATAACTCTTTTCCGGGTATTTTCTGTGTTCTAAATAAGATGAAGTTCGCGTGAGAAGGTACAGGCTCGATCGTATCAATTTGCTCGAGTTCGAAAAACACTTTTTCTTTTTCATCCAGAATTTTTTCAACAACATCTTTTATATATTCGTTTTTCTGCAGCAGTACTTCTCCGGTAATCTGCCCGAATATTCCCACCGAAAAAGGCAGCTTTGCTTTCTGGACGGCGCCGGCAACTTCCGCATTGGTTAAAAGATATCCAAGGCGGAGCCCGGCTAGCCCGAAAGCTTTCGATAATGTTCTAATTATGATAATATTATCGTATTTGTCCAGTAGGGAAATTGCTGTTTTTTTCGAAAATTCATAATACGCTTCATCCACGACAAAAATTCCGTTTATATTCTGTGCAATTTCTTCTATTTTGTCTATCGGTATCGTAGTGCCGGTAGGATTGTTGGGGAGAGCCAGAACGACCATTTTTGCGTCTCTGCCTTCTTTTATTATTGAAGGAACATCAAATGAGAAATCTTCTAACAGCGGAACTTCCGTAAGGGTTAAATCCATAATTTTCGACAGATACGGATATATCGCGAAACCGGGGGAGATAGCTACAAGTTTGTCACCTGTATCGCAGATAGCCTGAAATATCCCCTGAATTATTTCGTTTGACGCGTTTGCCGCGACAATACCCTCTTCCGGGAAATTTGCATACAATGAAATAGCCTTTACCAGAGGGGCAGCCGTTCTCGAAGGATATCTATTCCAATCCGTATTCATGATTTTCTTTATAATCTCTTCTTTTAAGTCTTTTGGCACGTCATAAGGAGATTCGTTTTGATTTAATTTTACTTCATATTTATCCTGCGGAACGGTATATTCTTTTAGTTCCTGAATCGATTTTCTTATATATTTCATAATACCACCTTGCTTATTTCATATTCCAGTATATCTTTTGCCCCATATTTTTTCAATTTGGGGATTAAATCAAGAACTTCCGATTTATCCACAGCTATTTTAACAGCGTATCCTTCTTCTTTGTATAGAGGTGCAACTGTCGGAGAACGCATACAGGGTAGAAATTTTACCAGTTTTTCTAATTTATCTGCGGGAACGTTCATTTCCAGCAATACTTTCTTTCTCGCATCCAGTACCGCTTTAAAAAGCATTTTTAGTTTATCTATCTCTTTTTTCTTCTTTTTCATTGTCTCTTTGTTGGCAATGAACCTTGTGGAAGATTCCATAACCGTATCCACTACTTTTAAATTGTGTTCAGCGAGGGTTATTCCTGTCGAAGTATTGTCTATAATCATATCCGCGTCGTCGGGCGGGAAAACTTCCGTTGCTCCATAGGTACGAAGAAATTCGAATTTGTATTTTTTCTTTTTTAGAAATTCCCTGGATATATTTTCATATTCCGATGCAACGATAATCTTCCTTTTTTTTAGGTCTCTTATCGAATATTTTGACGGAATTGCACTGACTATTTTTACCGGGTCCAGTCCCAGGTCCATAATTTCTACTACATTGGCTTTTTCCTCTTTTATCCAATCATACCCTGTAAAACCGATATCTCGAGCACCCATTTCAACGAGTTTCGGGATATTTTGAGGTTTCATTATTTTGATGTCTATTTTTTCATTGTTTGCCAGAGGACGATAATTTCTTCCTTCGGTTTTAAAATATATACCGGCAGAAATCAGTAAATCCGCGACATTATCGAAAATTCTTCCCTTCGGGATTACAATTTTTAATTTTTCCATTTTTCTAATTCTCACACAAAGACACAGAAGACACGAAGCCCACCACTTCCCTTATTAATTTGTTTTTTACATTCTCACGCAACGTCACAGGGAGCATAGATGTTTTTTTGACGTAATTCTTCGTTTCACTGAATTCCAGCGCGGTTCTTTTATTTGTTTTTGTGTAATAATTAAATACAGAAAAAAACATTTTTCTTACTCTCCGAGTTTCTAAAATTGCCCTGATATTAGCGTTAGCTTTAGGCTTGGAACTCGGATGTATTTTCGTTTTTGTGCCACCAGGAATAATAGAATATGTGGGGATAAAAGTAATAACGAACGGTTCTTTCCGAAGGACTAAAAAAAGACCCCCTGAGAGATTTTTGGATGCTCTTATTTATTGAATTAGATTTTGTATCGTTATTATTCATGACAGTAATATAGACAAAAACAGAGACATGTCAAGGGGTTTAATGAACTGAAATGCAAAGATTAAATATCAAAAAGCAAAATTCATAATTAGCCACGAAGACACGAAGGCACTAAGCCCCACCACACCTAATTTTTTTATGTTTCTTCACTTGAACCCTTGAAACCTTGATTCCTAAACTTTAATTGACAACGAATTACACGAATAGAACGAATATTTTTTTATTAAAACCTAATTTCTCACACGGAGGCACAGGGAACACGGAAATTTTGTTGTTGTTTTTGTTTGCTTAATTGAATGGCTTTAAGAATTTGTGATAGGAAATACTATAAATATCTAAAAGATACCTTGACTATTTGGGTTGTTCTCCTTATACTTCTAATGTCTTATGATAAAAAAGAACTTTTTTATTAGTAAGTTAGAATTTTGTGAAAGTTTGAAATTAAGAACAAGTTTTTGTCAACTCCTTAACTCTCCGATTCCTTCACTCATCAACTCCCTATGAGGTTTACCCATGATTGAAGCGATTAAGGAAATTGGAGAGTATGTAATAAAAAAAGAAGGTAAAAATGTTAAGGAACCATTAGATATTTTAATTGATAATCCGAGTAGTAGAGATACGAGAAATGTATTGTTTATCGTTCTTAAAAGTAGTGCGAACGAATTCGTGTATGAAGGTGTTGGTTTAGAAGAATATTCTGGAAATAATTTGAAAAAGTATTTATACAAATCAGGAAAAGGCAAAAGAGGAGCAAATATAACCCCTACGACTAAAATAGCGGAATCTTTAGAAAGGACGTTCAATAAAAATATTTTAGGTTGGTTTAAAGAATATAAAAAGATTGAGCTAATTTCAGATGTTGATTTCTTAGTGAAAATAGGCAATTGTCTTCAAGAACATAGAAAAAAGATTTTAGATGACCTTAATAAGAAGTATAGCAAAGAGAACAATATCATCAGTTTAAAAATTGACAATAAATATGTTGGAAATTATCCTGTATTTCAAAATATTTTAGTTGAAACTGCAAAAAAGGGTTTTTATTCCACCAAATCATTTAAGGGGAATAATAAAGAATCAAGATCAGGTAACCCCCAAATATGCTGTGTCTGTAACAAAAAACAAAACGAGGTTTACGGTTTTGTTGGGACTTATAAATTTTATACCGTTGATAAACCCGGATTTGTCAGTGGCGGTTTTCAACAAAGATATGCATGGAAAAATTATCCTGTATGCTTAAACTGTGCATTAAAACTTGAAGCAGGTAAAAAATATTTGAAAGATAGACTGAATTTCAGTTTTTATGGATTTAAATATCATTTGATTCTAAAATCTATCAACAAGGAATATTACGAAAATACAAAAAAAATTTTTAAGTTAATAGAGGATTGGCTTAATCCAAAGTTTACGAAGAAAACAGTAAATAAACTTACTCAAGATGAAAATGAAATATTGGAATTGATAAGTGAGCAAGGTAATTATTTGAATCTAAATTTCATGTTTTACGATGCTCCAAGAGGTTATGATGGCTCTGTGTTTAACATCTTGCTTTATATTGAAGATATTTTACCATCGCGTTTGAAAAAACTCTTTAATAAGAAAAAAGAAATTGATATAATTGATATTTTTAAGAAATGTTCAGTACCTGTTTTTGAAAATAAAAAGAAAGTTGGCGATGAACCGTTAGTCTTTGATTTTGGAACAGTTAGAACATTTTTTCCGAGAATAAGTGATAATAGAACTTATAATAAATATTTTTTAGATATTGTAAAAAGAGTCTTTGCTGATAAACCAATTGACCATGATTTTCTACTGCGCTTTATTATGCAAAAAATAAGAAATGATTTTGTCAATGGTTACCCAACTAAAATTTCAACTTTAAAAGGTTTTATGTTGTTAAATTATTTTAATAAACTAAAGTTATTAAATAAAATCAAAGACAACAATAATATGGAGGTAACAAAAATGAATAAGTATAGCTTAAATATATCTAAGAATGATACTTTGGAAAGAAGTGAAGAATTAAGGCAAAAAATTAATACTTTTTTTGCGAAATTTGCGGACTTTTTCTACAACGATGTGAAAAAAGCGGTATTTTTGGAAGGTGCTTTAACGCAATTCTTACTGAATATACAAAGATTACCTGAAGTGAGAAATGCTAATCCTGGGAAAGAGCCTTTTAGGTCACATTTAAAAGGATTGAAATTGGATGAAAAACAAATAAAGAAACTCTTACCAGAAATACAAAACAAGTTAGAGGAGTATGGCAAAAATTATTACAGGACATTAGAATCAATAATATCAGATTATTTCGTCTCTGCAGGCAACGGGTGGAAAATAACAAATGATGAAGTAAGTTTTTATTTTGTACTTGGAATGAATTTATCATATAAATTTAAATCTAAAAAAGAGGAGGAAGGAAAAAATGACTAAAATAAAAAACAGATCGGAAATTGTATTTTTATATGATATAAAGGATGCAAATCCAAATGGTGATCCTTTGGATGAAAACAAACCAAGAATAGATGAAGAAACAGGGATAAACATTGTAACCGATGTTAGATTAAAGAGGACAATAAGAGATTACCTGATGAATTTTAAAGGGCATAATACTAAAGATAAAGATATATTCATTAAAGAAGTTCGTGATAATAAAGGGTATTTGTATGATGGTAAGAGAAGAGCAAAGGATTTCAACGAAAGTCCTGAAGAGGTACTAAATAGATGTATAGATGTACGACTTTTTGGTGCAGTAATCCCTCTTGAAGAGGATTCTATAACATACACAGGTCCAGTGCAATTCAGGATGGGGAGATCGTTGCACAGAGTAGAAACAAAGCACATAAAAGGTACAGGTGCTTTTGCTGATCAGTATCCTAAAGATGAAAAAAAGAGAAAAAAACAGCATACATTCAGAGAAGAAGATATTTTGCCATACTCTTTGATTTGCTTTTATGGAATAATCAACGAAAACACCGCAAAGCATACGAATCTTACAGAGAATGATGTAAATCTACTTTTGGATGGCATGTGGAACGGAACTAAAAACCTGATTTCTAGAAGCAAAGCGGGACAGATGCCGAGGTTACTTCTGAAGGTGAATTATAAAGGAAGTGATTATCATATTGGAGATTTAGATAAATTGATTACAATTAGAGATATTGATAAAATCGAACAAGAGAAGCTAAGGGACATTACAGATGTTATTCTGGATGCAAGTGAACTGATTGAAACATTAAATAAAAATAAGGATAAAATAGAAAGTATTGAGCTGAAGGTTGATGAAAGACTGAATATTGATTTTAGTAGTTTAGGCAAAGGTATACAAAAAAAGGACCTGCAGTTCAAATAAAGAGAATGAATCAAAAACATACTATCACAAGGGTATTAGTATTTGATGTATGGGGGAATTATGCTCATTTTAGAAGAGGTTATACAACTACCTCTCCACTTACTTTTTCTATCCCTCCAAGAACAGCGTTATGTGGATTGATCGGGGCAATACTTGGGTTGGAAAAAAAGAATAATGAATATTTGAAGCATTTTGCATTAAATAATGCAAAGATTGGTTTGAGATTATTGGTTCCCATGAAAAAAGTTAGGATTGCAGAGAATTTGATTGACACAAAAACTGCGAAGGGGATTGGTATGAATCTGATAAAAAATAGAACACAAATTAGATTTGAATTTCTAAAAGACCCCAAATATAGGGTTTATTTCTGTCACACTGATGAAAAATTGTATAATCAGTTGAAAGGATACCTCTCAAAACACAAAACAAAATATACCCCCTGTCTCGGGCTAAGTGAAAATATAGCAAATTTTGAGTTTGTTGGAGAATTAAACACTTACGTTGAAGAGGCAGACAATGAAATTTCAATTCATTCAGTTGTACCTATTGAAAAATTAGATAAGCGAGGGATTAATTTTGATGCTGAGGGGGAATATTTTTCATTGAGATTACCTGTAGAAATGAACCAACAAAGAGTTATAACGAGATATTCAGACGTTCTTTTTGAAAAGAATGGAGAACCGGTGGTTGTAAGAATGGCTGAACCATATTGGGAAATAACATATAATGGTGGAACAAAAGAAAATATTGTATTTATTGAATGATCTTAAATCTCATCCAGATAAAACACTCTTTGATCATTTGGAGAATGTAGGGAGAAGATCAAAGGAAATCTTAGAATCAAAAAAATTAAATCTCGATGACTTCACTGATTTTGAAACACTTAAAGATATTTCTTATTTAATTGGCATATCACATGATTTTGGTAAATCAAGTAACTATTTTCAGAAATACATAAACGAAAAAGACGATACAGAGAGAAGAAAACTCAAAAATAGACCAGAAACACACCACGCTTTTATCTCTTCGCTTTTTACCTATTCTATCGTTAAGAAATATTTATCTAATAGGGAGTTATTAGAAAAAGAACATTACAAATATTTGCCTATTTTAAGTTTTTTGATAGTAAAAAGGCATCATGGAAATCTTGATAGTGCTCTTGATGAAACATATGATTGTTGTGTTGACGATAACGAAAAATTTGAAGTTGTGAAAAGACAGATCAATGCGATTGATTTTGAAAAATTAAATACAATTTATTCATCTCGCTGTTTCGATTGTGAGATAAATATTAAAGATTTTAAGAATGCTTATAAAGAGATTGTTAAAGAGATAAACACAAAGCAAAAGGGACTAATCAGAAGATTGGACGAAAATGGAACCATATTTTATTATTTCATAACACTTTTGCTCTATTCAATACTTTTGGATGCAGATAAAACAGATGCTGCAAATTTGAAGCCTGTTAATCGGAAGAATATTGCTACCGATATTGTTGATAAATACAAAGAGAAAAAATTTGGTCAAGGAGAAGAGCAGAATAAAAGCAAATCAAAAATAAATGAAATAAGAGAAAAAATATACAAAGAAGTTATTTCAAGAATTGATGAGTTGGATTTGAATAATGAAAAAATCATGTCCTTAAATGTTCCAACAGGAACGGGAAAAACTCTAACTTCATTATCCTTTGCGCTTAAATTAAGGCGGCGACTAAATAAAGAAAAAGGATTCAGCCCACGTATAATTTATGCCCTCCCCTTTTTAAGTATCATTGACCAAAATAGTGATGTTTTCAATGATGTATTAGACAATCCAACAACAGATGTGCTTTTAAAACACCATCACCTTTCAGATATTGTTTACGGAACAGAAAACGAATTTGAGAATATAGAAGTTGAAAAAGATATCAGCAAAAGATTGCTCTTGATTGAAGGATGGAATTCTGAAATTATTGTAACGACTTTTATGCAATTTTTCTATTCAATCATATCTAATCGAAACAGAGCAATAAGAAAATTCCATAATATTGCAAACTCAATTGTAATCCTTGATGAAGTACAAGCAATTCCACATAAGTATTGGTTGTTGCTTAAGGAATCATTAAGATTTATTGCTGAATATTTCAATACTTATTTTCTTTTTGTTACGGCAACGCAACCATTAATTTTTGATGAAAAGCAAAATGAGATAATATCGTTAGTGAAAAGCAAAGAGGAATACTTTGAAAAATGTGACAGAGTTGATTTAATTCCAAATCTTGAACCCTTGAATATAAATGATTTTCAAGAAGAATTAAGAAATGACATTTCACAAAATCCAACTAAAGATTTTCTGATCGTTATGAATACGATTAACTCTTCAAAAGAAATCTATAATTTTATTAAAAAGGAATTGAATGACAAAAAGAATACAAAGATTTGCTATCTTTCAACAAATATTGTTCCTAAAGAAAGATTGAACCGAATAAGAGAGATAAAGGAGAAAACAGAAGAAAGGAAAATCATTGTAAGCACTCAGCTTATTGAAGCGGGAGTGGATATAGATGTTGATCTTGTTTACAGGGATTTTGCACCCCTTGATTCAATAAATCAGGTTGCAGGCAGATGCAACCGTAATTTTGAAGAGGGCAAAGGATTAGTAAAAGTGTGTATTTTAACGGAAAAAGAAGATGAAATAGAATATTATAAACGTGTTTATAAAGGAGGTTTCATTACAGAAAAAACCCGAGATGTTCTTAAAGAGGAAATCCAAGAAGGTGAAATCTCTTCCATCGCAGAGGCGGATTTTTTAGGATTAAATAACTCTTATTATGAAAAAGTAAAGGCAGGAATGAGCAATGATGAATCAAGTGATATTTTAAATAATGTAAAAGGGTTAAAATTTGCCGAATTATCAAAGTTTGAATTGATAACAAATGAACCTTATAAGGTTGATGTTTTTGTTGCGCTTAACGATGAAGCAGGAAAAATATGGCTAAAGTATCAAGAGATTATAACTGACGAGGAACTTAAAAGTTTTGAAAGGAAAAACAAATTTCTGGAAATAAAAAAAGATTTTTATGATTATGTAATTTCTGTATATAAAAAAAATATGGAATGGCTTGTAGTGGGCGAGATAAATTATATTAGTAGAAAAGATTTAGAAGACTGTTATGACAGAGCAACAGGATTTAAAGGATGCGAAAAGAGTACGTTTATGTTTTAAATATAGTGAATAAAACATTTTAAAAATGTTCCTGAAGACCATCACTTTGAAATTAGAATCAGATAAACAAATAGAGGGGAAAGCCCATCAACTTAGAGGTTTTTTTGCATCAAAATTCAACGAATATATTCTACTACACCAACACCAGCAGGATAAGTTTATCTATACATACCCGTTAATCCAGTATAAAATGCTTGGTGATATACCTACAATTATAGGTATCGAAGAAGGTATGGAAGTTCTAAAAGAGATATACGACGGATATGATTCATTGAAATTAGACAATCAAGAATACAAAATATTCCAGAGAGAAATAATCATAAAAGAGCAGAAGTTTGGAATCTCTGAGAACTTATATAAATATAAATTCCTCACCCCTTGGCTAGCCTTAAATGATAAGAATTATGAGAAATATCAGATGTTTGGTAGTTGGAGCAAACGAAAAACACTTTTAGAAAAGATTCTTGTAGGAAATATTATTTCTATGTCAAAAAGCCTGGGGTATACGGTATCGGCACCAATAAAAGCAAATATTCTAAAAATGAAAGAAGTTAAAACTTCCCTCAAAGGTACACCTATGCTAGGTTTTCTTGGCTCGTTCTCGGTCAATTTTGAAATCCCTGATTATTGGGGTATTGGTAAGTCGGTATCAAGGGGTTTTGGAACAGTAGTGAGGAGAAATGCAGGGTAACAAA
>CAYQMH010000007.1:0-52738 GCA_964418485.1 uncultured bacterium
TATCTATCAGAGGGTTTCAGACATTTTTCTCCGATTTCGGAGTTTTTTCTTTCGACGAGACATATAATCAGCACCGTTTAAACGCTATAAACAATACAAAACTTCGTGTCGTTTCTACCCATAATGGTCTTAACGTCGGTGAGGACGGTAAAACTCACCAGTGTGTCGATTTTATAGGTTTAATAAAAAATATACCCGGTTTCGAAATTATAATTCCGGCAGACCCAAATCAGACCGATAGAGTTACACGATATATAACTACAATGGACAGCAATGTCGCGGTTGTTGTCGGAAGAGCTAAAAGCCCTGTGGTGGAGGACGAAAACGGGAATGCTTTCTATGGAGGAGATTATAAGTTCGAATACGGTAAAATCGATAAGGTGAGAGAAGGAAAGGATGGAGTAATTCTTTCATACGGGTATCCTTTTGAATTTGCGCTTAAAGCGAGAGAAATCCTCAAAAGTAAGGGTATCGAACTCGCGGTTATGAATGTTTCATGTCCTCTCGCGATCAGCAAAGAAGATGTAAGTACTATTGCGGAGTACAAGAACATCTTTACATATGAGGAGCATCTGCTTTCCAGCGGGCTTGCCTGTATCATGGGAAGTCTTCTTGCGAGGACAGGTAAAGCCGTTAATCTCCACAGCTATGGAGTAGAAGGCTTTTCTCCTTCGGGCGCGAGTAACGACCTTTTTAAAGCCCTGGAATTGGACCCCGAATCGATAGCAGCCAAGATTGAGAAAGCGATAAAATAATAGCAAATTATAAAGAGTAAGAAAAAAGAGGAGACTGTTAAAGGTCTCCTCTTTTTTTATGAAAGAATACCGGAGTTCTCTTCCAATCAAAGATTAGCTTGACAGGAAATCAAATTCCGCATATATTAGTATATATCTATTTATAATAAGTTTAATAGAAGAGTTTTATATCTTTTAAAGCAAGGAGGTTTATATGAAAAAATATGTGATGTTTCTTATATTTATTTTACTCACAGTTTTCTTTTTATCTTTAATCGAGGTGAAAGGTAAGGAGCCCGTAAGAACTAAGAAGAGATGGGGGGATGATGTGGAGGTTAGCTGTTATGATTGGTATGGTACTCTTAATCTTTTTGATGCGGACAATTCTACAGGAAGTTTATTCTCTTTAATTCAGACCTTTTATAATATAGAAGGGTTTATGTATTTGTCTGTTTCTCTGGATACGGGAAAAACCTGGATATATAAATATTCTTGGTCCTATGCCATGTCTGGTCCTACTAATATGGGAGGTGTTGTTATGGGAGATTACTTTTATACTGTGGTTGCGTGGCGTTTCGGTGAAACAATTCAAAGATTCTACACCAGCAACGGTATCTATGATTCAATCTATGGTGATTCCGCTGCTGTAGTTATAAGGTGGGATGAAATAGATGAGATTTGGATATCAAATAGAGAACTTGCTTCATCTCAAGCAGGTTCTACTCACAGATTGTATTATTATTGTATATGTGCTGATTCACTTTTATTCTACTGGAGTGAGGATTCCGGAAAAACGTGGGCCTCTGATAACCCGGGGATAAAAAATATAAGTGGGTATGACGTATGCGGTAATGATGGCGGCTTAAGTGAAGAGACCTGGTGTTGTTATAGAAGTCAAAGCGACAGCCTTTATGCAGCATCTAGAAGCGATTCCGGCTGGACATACTATGGACCTTTTGATTACGGTATTGGTGGCCGGTCTATAGACGCTTACAAGGACACAGTTATTATTGTATATAAGAGTAGTAACTGTATTAAATATGTGGTTTCTTATAATGGCGGAAGTGATTGGGTTCCTGGAGTATTATATGGCCCTTCTGCAGCAATTGGTAACATAACTGATGTTACAGCAGGGGATGGGTATGGTTTTGGAGCTGTTTATACGGCTGGGGGAGAGGGTTTCTACACACACAAAAACCCTTTTGATTTGTTGTGGAGCGAACCGGTATCTTTTGCAGATACAGGATATTCGGTATCGCGTGCAAAAGTAGAACAAATAGTGGGTGGTCTTTATGGTATTGTATATCAGGGAGGTGGGGTGAAGTTCGATAGAAGTGATTGGGTGAGTGGAATTGAGGAGGAACCGGTTGCAGGGAGCGACCTGTTTATGATAAGTGCTAACCCATCCGTTTTCAGCAGTCGAACCTCTATAGAATATTTTCTTCCGGTACAGCAGGGTATATCTCTGGATATATACGATATTCTCGGAAATCAGGTTATAAACCTTGTAAGCGGAGAGGTTCCTACAGGTGAAAACGTTGCTGTTTGGGATGGGAAAGATGCCTCCGGGAATACTGTTTCGAGTGGTACTTACTTTTGCGTTTTAAAATCAAGTGATGATAGAAGTGTGAGCCGAAAAATTACACTGATAAAATAGAAAGTAAATTACAGTTTTATAAAAAAAGGCGGGGTTTTTACCCCGCCTTTTTTTATTTCTTCTCAAAATCCAGAGCTTTAGAATTTATGCAGAATCTTTTGCCTGTCGGGGCAGGGCCATCGTCGAAAACATGGCCAAGATGCCCTCCGCATCTCGCGCAGAGAACCTCTGTCCTTATTATTCCTCCTGTCGAGTCAGGTTTTGTCTCTATTTTACCTTTTTCAATCGCCTCATAGAAACTTGGCCAGCCCGTACCTGATTCGAATTTCGCGTTCGAGCTAAAAAGTTCGTTTCCGCAGGCAGCACAAACATAAGTTCCTTTTTCTTTATGTTTGTAATATTTGCCCATGAAAGGTCTTTCCGTGCCTTTATCCAGCATAATATAGCATACATCAGGAGGAAGCTCTTTTCTCCATTCTTCTTCTGTTTTAGAAATTTTCTCCATTTTTACCTCTTTTTCTTTATTTGCACTGATCTCGATGTTTTTACCATAATTAAGTGTTTTTTCTGCTTTTGAACATGAAATAATAAAAGCTAAAGCTGAAATAATAAAAAACCATTTTTTTGCCATTTTTACCTCCAGTGTATTTTTAGCTTCTCTTTATACAGACGTTTGACAGCAAGAGTGGTTCCGAATTTACCTAACATACAAACGAATTTTTAATATTTAGACTTATAGTTTTCATTTTTTTGTTTTTATTGATCTGTGGCTTGTTACTATGTTTACGGAACATGTAACTTTAATTAAACGCACAGAAATAGAAGAGCAAGTATTTTATAACAACTTGATATACAAACTGATAGTTTTTTAGATTAAATCTCCACCTTGACAAATCCAAATTGTATATATCATTGTATCTTTAAGATACTTGTATCTTTAAGAGTATTTATCATCGTTTGGATATTCTAAAAGTTAGGATTTGAAGGAAAATTAAGAGTAAAAAAAATTTACTATGAGTTGCTTGCAACAAAGGAGGAATTATGAAAAAAGTTGCAGTATTTATAGATGTGCAGAATATTCAGCAGGTTTTCGAGAAGCAGGGAGCAGAGATAAGATATGACAAGCTAAAGCAACACCTTGTTGATAAATATAAAAAGCAAAATGGCGAAGTCATTAAATATACGGCACTGATTCCTTTGAGAGAAATGGATGAGAACAGGCTAAAGTTAATTGACGCGATTTCTCTTTCAGGCTACAGGGTCTTGAGCAAGATGGCGAAAGATAGACCGGATGGAACGGTGAAAGCTAATATGGATGTGGAAATGGCTCTGGAAATTGTTGCGATGTCGGACTACGTCGATGAAATCGTTATCGTGACAGGAGACAGTGATTTTGAACCTTTAATTCATTATCTAAGCAGAAAGGGTAAGAAAATTCTTCTTATAGGTCCGGGTAGAGGACCGACGGCTATAGAAATTATAAGAGCAGCGGACGATTTTGAGAACTTAGACGAAATAAAAGATATCGTTCGTGCAGGTTGACAAAATAATTCTTAGTTATTATGTTGTCGTCAATCCTCGGTAGCTCAAAGGAAGAGCGCCTGACTGTTAATCAGGATGTTGCAGGTTCGAGTCCTGCCCGGGGAGTTTATTTTAATCTTTGTATAAAAAAGGATTAAAGTAGTTGTTGTATCACAAACACAAGACAGCCTATAAAATTTTATCTGATGTTTGTCTTTCTTTATTTTTACTATATCTTTTCCTGTTAGGGATAGAACTTTTAAGTTGTTCTCTTAAAGGTTTTGGAACCGGATTTGCCCGGATGTTAATAAGTACAATCGAAAATCCATTTAAAGGATTGTTTATCGGAATGCTCGCAACAGCAATAATCCAATCGAGCTCTGTTACGACTTCTATAACGGTGGGTTTTGTTGCTGCGGGGACCTTAACAGTATCTAATGCTGTACCGATAATCATGGGCGCAAATATAGGAACCACAATCACCTGTGTAATTGCCTCTTTTGGACACTTCTCCGTTGAAAAGGAATTTTCTAAAGCTTTTCCTGCAGCGATTGTTCACGATATTTTTAACATTTTGTCAGTTATGGTCTTTCTGCCCATTGAGATATTCTTCCATCCCATCGAACGCACTTCGCTTTTTCTAACCGATTTTTTACTGGGAAGAGAAGGTTTAACTTTTAAATCTCCTTTAAACAAGATAATTGATCCTCTTTCGGTAAGAATAATGAATTTATTTGGTGAACACTACCTGATTTCAGCGTTTTTGTCTTTAATTCTTGTTGTTGTCGCGATAACCTTTTTCGTAAAAGTTCTTAGAAATGCTTCCGCCGAAAGATTCGAGTCTCTTATAGATCATTTTCTTTTTAGAAATGCTTTTACTGCGGGACTTCTTGGTTTAGGATTAACCGCCTTTGTTCAATCCAGTTCAATAACTACTTCTTTAGTTGTTTCGCTGGTGGGTACTCAGCTCACAACAATCGAAAAAATATTTCCTTATACTCTCGGTGCGAATTTAGGGACTACAGTAACCGCAATTTTAGCCGCGCTCGTAACCGGAAACGTGAATGCGATAACAGTAGCACTCTGTCATTCGATCTTTAATGCATTTGGTATTACTGTGTGGTATCCTTTAAGAAAAGTTCCCATTTTTCTTGCGAAGAAATTTGGAGAGCTGTGCGGGAAGAAAAGATTACTTGCATTTATTTATATTATAACTATATTTATAATTACACCTGTGATTGCTATATTTGTTATTGGGAGGTAAAATGTTTAAATGGTTTTCAGAAATTTTAAGAGGACCAGGTTTAGTTGAAGAAGCCGAAAATATTGTATCAGATATGCTTGAAATAGCGTACAATATGTTTCAGTATTCCATGAAAATTGTTATTGAAAAAGCAAAAGAAAAAGAAAATATTTATGCGATTGATAAAAAATTGAATGCGTTGGAAATAGATGTTAGAAAAAAAATACTGAAACACCTGTCAATTAATCCGAGTCAAAATATTACGCCTTCACTGGTTCTTGTGACCATAGTTGTCGACATAGAGAGGCTTGGGGATTATTCTAAAAATCTGATTGAAGTCTCTCACAAATATCCCAAACCATTAAAAGGTAAATATATAGAAAAGATAAAAGGTTTAGAAGAGAAAGTTCAAATTTATTTCAAGAAAACCATAGAAATTTATAAGGAGCAAAAAGGAGAATCAGGTAAGGAAGTTATGGAAAAACTCTCCGAACTCGTTGACGAATGCCAGGATCTATTGGAGGAATTAATAGAAGATAGCAGCTTGACCAGCAAAGAAGGAATAATATACTCGCTTTTGGTAAGACACCTTAAGAGAGTCTCCTCCCATGTTAGAAATGTATGTTCAGGTATAGTCAATCCTTTTTATCGTTTAGGTTATAAGCCTGACGATAATTAATTTTTTCCAATGCTTTTATATTCAATATTAGCTTTCTATCTTTCTTTCCCTGAAGGTGAACGGCTGAACTATGGAGCCTATTTTGGGCCTTTAAGAGCCGGATATTCTGTTATGGAAATAAGAGAAGGGGAGTTGGAAGGTGGTGAACCTGCTTATGTTATAGAATGTGTTCAGAAAACGGAAAAAGCTTTTTCTTTAGTGTACAGGATAGACGATTATTATAAATCCTTAGTTGATACAAGCTCGTTTTCTACGCTTTCATTTACGAAGAATATTAATGAAGGAAAATACAGCAATAACCTCACCCTCGCATTTACAGAAGATTCGGTCTTTTATACAGATGGCAGAAGGACCGAGAAGATTGCGGGGGCGAAAGACATTTTTGCGGCTCTTTACTGGATGCGCTGCCAGACTTTCTATCCCGAAGATACTTTAAAAGTTCCATTTCATTCTTCCGGTAAAAATCAGGAAATGATAGTTCCCATATCAGAACTGCAGTGGACGACAGTTCCTCTGGGAAAATTCAGAACTTTTTTACTGACTCCGCAGGTAAAGGATGAAAAAATTTTCGGTTCGGAAGAACCAATAAAAATTTGGGTTTCTGTGGATCCTCAACATA
Source organism: uncultured bacterium (assembly GCA_964418485.1). Classification (GTDB taxonomy): domain Bacteria; phylum Hydrothermota; class UBA3072; order UBA3072; family UBA3072; genus JAFGHJ01. The sequence continues at coordinate 6,394 of CAYQMH010000007.1, forward strand.
TGCCTGTGAAGATTGAGAGTAAACTTAAAGTAGGAAAGATAAGCTTTCAACTGGAAGGAGTTGGTGTCGTGGAGGAGGAGAAGTGATGATTTACACAGTGATAATGGCAGGAGGACGAGGAACGAGACTTTGGCCCGCTTCTACGAAGAAAGAACCTAAACAATTTCTACCTATAGTAGGAGACAAGTCACTTATAGACCAAACCAGGGATAGAGTAGAGCCTCTAACGCCTTTAGAAAGGATTAAAGTGGTTACGACTCCTGATCTAAGTGAGAAGATTGAGGAAAACGGTTTCTTGAAAGAAAACATCTGGGTTGAACCTAAGGGTATGAATACTCTTTATGCCATTGCCCTTTCAGCGGCCAAACTCTTAAGAGAGGACGAAAAGGCTTTGATGCTTACGCTTCCCTCTGATCATTGGATTTCTGACGATAATGAGTTTTCGAAGACCGTTAAAAAAGGAATCAAATGGGCTGAAAAGGGGTATCTTGTGACTTATGGAATTGTTCCTTCCAGACCGGAAACCGGATATGGGTATATAGAGAGGGGGGATAAATTGGAAGATGCTGTAATGAAGGCAAAGAGATTTACAGAAAAGCCCAAAATTAAAACAGCTAACGATTATGTAAAAAGCAAAAATTTTCTATGGAATAGTGGTATTTTTCTCTGGCAAGCGGAAACAATACTTGATGAAATAAAAAAGTATCGTCCGGAAATTTCGGAATATATAGACGCTGTTCGAGAAAACCCGAACGAAAAGAACATAAACGTTCTTTATGGAAAAGGAGTGCCCATTTCAATAGATTATGGAGTTTTGGAAAGAAGCGATAAGGTCGTATTTGTTGAATCTAACTTCAAATGGGATGATGTGGGAACCTGGACCTCTCTTGACCGTGTCGAATCACCTGATGATAAAAGAAACATTAAAAAGGGTAATGTCATTGCAATAAATTGTCATGATAATATATTCTATTCAGATGGCGGTATAATGGTGGTAAAAGATCTTTCTAAGATGGTTGTAGTTCGCACAAAAGATGCGACTTTAATTATACCAAAAGCAGATACGCAGGGATTAAAGGAAATTGTTGAACAACTTCCAAAAAAGTACAAATAAATAAAATGGAGGTACTTATGAAATATTACTTTTATGTACTAATTGTAATGTTGTTGGCTGTGGGTTGTGTAAAAAAAGAGACAGTAGCAGAAGAAGAACCTATAGGGGAAACAATGTTCGAGGAAGTTTCTGGAGAAGATATCGACACTTCTTCTATTACTTTTGAAGAAACTATCCCGGAAGCAACCACTTCTACTTCATTCCTCGAAGAGTTGGAAGAGGAACCTACGCCAGTTGTTAGTGGACCTGTAACAAGGCAAGGTTACAGAGTTCAAATTGGGGCTTATCATAGCCAAGCAGATGCAAATAGTGCGGCAGACAGAGCGCGAGGTTTGCTGGGGAGGAGTGTATATGTTCAGTATATAGCTCCTTATTACAAAGTTCGAGTAGGGAACTTTACTAACAAATATGAAGCGACACAATACAAAGACCAACTAAGGCGCACTACGTCATACACGGGTGCTTGGGTGGCAGGATCAGAAATAATTGTTGAATGAGATTGCTCGTTGCTTCAAAGAACCGGGGCAAAGTTAGAGAGATAAAAAAAATTTATAAGGGCTCAATAGAAATATTAAGCCCTATTGACATAACAATCCGTCTTGATATATTGGAAAACGGAAGAAGCCTTCGCGAAAATAGCTTAAAAAAAGCTCGTGCATATTTCCGGAAAACAGATATTTGTACAATAGGAGAAGATACCGGGTTATTTGTTAATGCCCTTGACGGCAGGCCCGGAATTTATTCGGCAAGATATGGTGGGGGTGGGGATGAAAGTAACAGAAAAAAGTTGCTTTCGGAACTCAAGGGTAAGAAGAATAGAGATGCTTATTTTAAAACTGTAATTGCTTTAGTTATAAGCGAAGATTTCTTTAAGTTTTTTGAAGGAATAGTAAGGGGGAAAATAACCGAAGAAGAAATTGGTCATGGGGGATTTGGGTATGATTCGGTTTTTTTACCCGAAGGATATAAAAGAACTTTCGGACAGATGAGTGCAGATGAGAAAAATAGTATCAGTCATAGAAAGATAGCTCTGGAGAAAGTTTTTGATTATATCGAGAGTAATAAAGAGAAAATTGAAAGATTGTGTAAATAACTGCGGGGTGTAGCGCAGCCTGGTTTAGCGCACCTGCTTTGGGAGCAGGGGGTCGGTGGTTCAAATCCACTCACCCCGAGAGCGCCTGTAGCTCAACTGGATAGAGCATCGGATTTCTAATCCGATGGTTGGGGGTTCGAGTCCCTCCAGGCGTATATAAAATGGTGAGTGTAGCTCAAGTGGTTAGAGCACTGGACTGTGGCTCCAGGGGTTGGGGGTTCGAATCCCCTCATTCACCCTATATGCGTCAGTAGCTCAATTGGTAGAGCAGCGGACTCTTAATCCGCGGGTCGGGGGTTCGAAGCCTCCCTGACGCATTTTTTTAAAAAGAAAACCCACTAAGATACCAAGACACAAAGAAGAAAATGACTTTTCAATATCTTTATAGTCTGTGTAATAAACTTTAAATAAATTAAATAAAAAAAGGTTTTAAGGTTGATATTGGTATCTTTGGGCATTTGTAATAATTAAATAACGTCTTAACAACGATATGATAAAGGGGGGGGATTGGAACTAAAAGATTATATAGAGGAGGATTTAATTTCTTTACTTAAAGGTAAAAAGAAAGAAAAAATTCTGCTTGAACTAATAGATAATATTTGTAAGAATAAGAAATTAAACAACAAAGAAGAAATTAAAAAAGCAATATTACACAGGGAAAAACTGATGAGTACCGGCATAGGTCTTGGAATCGGAGTACCTCATATAAGAATCAAAGGCATAAAAGAATTAATTGTAGCTGTTGGTGTTAACAAGGAGGGTATAGCCCACTACGAAACTATTGACAATATACCTGTTAAAATAGTGGTAATGATCGTTGCTGGCGAAAAGGAACATAAGCTATACATTAAATTTCTTTCTCTTGTGGTCTCAAAACTAAAAAACAATAAAATCAGAAAAAAAATAATCAAGGCCGAAAACGAAAAAGAAATTTATAAAATTCTAAGTTCCTGAAAATAAAATGATGATTGGATTAGAATTCGACATTTTAATTCTTATAGGTTTAACTATCTTGTTGGGAACTGTCGGATCTCGCCTGTTCAAAAAATTCAAGATACCTCAGGTTATAGCTTTTATTGTGATTGGTTTCTTCCTTAGCGATTCTGTTTTAGGGATTCTTAACAAACAAATACTTTCTTCGTTTTCTTTCTTCAATATTTTTGTATTGGGAGTCACAGGATTCTTAATCGGAGGAGAATTAAAGAAAGAGATTTTTGAAAAATATGGTAAACAATTCATCAATATATTACTTTCGGAAGGGCTTCTTGCTTTTATTCTTGTTACTCTTTTTGTGGTTTTAATAGGTAATTTGTTTTTTGACAATTCTCACTTTACTTGGGCGCTGGGTTTATTACTCGGATCAATTGCGGCGGCTACAGCTCCAGCGGCGACAACTGATGTTCTCTGGGAATACAAAACCCGAGGGCCTTTGACTACAACTATTTTAGGAATAGTAGGATTGGATGACGGGTTGGGACTTGTTTTATTTGCCATAGCCTCAAGCATTACTTTTGCAATTACAGGTACAAAAACACAGGCGATATCATCGATGTTTCTCCATATCTTATATGACATTGGCAGTGCTGTTGGAATAGGGATCTTCGGAGGACTCCTTTTATCTTTGATTGTCAAGAAAATTAGTGACAAGTACGGGATAATAACTTTTTCACTTGGAATTTTAATCTTAATCCTTGGCATTTCGAATTTATTTAAATCTGATATACTATTAGCGGCTATGACTGCAGGAATTTTCGTAACTAATTTTATTCCGAGAAAAAGTAAAGAGGTTTTTGAATTAACGAACGAATTAATGCCAGTTCCTTATATACTTTTTTTTACTTTTTTCGGAGCCCAGTTAAACCTGAAAAACCTGACTATACCGATAATACTTATTGTCATAGTATATCTAGTTGGTAGGACTTTAGGCAAAGGACTCGGAGCTAATTTAGGTGCCAGAATATCAAAGGCTCCTATAACGGTCCAAAAATACCTGCCCTGGTGCTTATTCAGTCAGGCTGGTGTGGCTATAGGTTTGTCAATACTTGCAAGTGAACGTTTCCCGGGAGAGATAGGTAGTGCAATAACCGTAATTGTAACCACCACAACCTTCATTGTCCAAATCATTGGACCTTTGAGTATGCGAATCGCAATAACTAAAGCAGGCGAAGCAGGTTTAAATATTACCGAAGAAGATATAATCAGAGAAAGTAAAGCTAAAGATATTATGGATACAACTATTCCTCTGATTTATGAAAATATGTCATTAACGCAAATATTGAAAATTTTCAGCGAAACGGATAATCTATTTTATCCGGTTACAGATAAAAGCAAAAAATTACTGGGTGTCATAACTGTGGATCATATAAAAAACTCTCTAATGACAAGCGGATTAGATGCATTTCTTTTGGCTTACGACTTAATGGAGCCGGTTATCGCAAAAGCCCACCCTGATTTACCGATGTTGGAAGTACAGGAAATTTTAAGCCGGTATAACCTAGAGTACCTACCTGTTGTTTCCTCTAAGGATGAAGTTTTCGGTTTTCTGGAAAGAAGACAAATAGCCAGGAAAATTTCCACAAAATTAATCGAATTACAGAAGCAAGCCGAATCTTTAGGTTAAAAGACTGTTTAAATTCCGATTTTTCTCTTGATTTTTTGTTATTGTTTTGTATAATAAATAGAGTTTAGCGCCTTTGGCCTATGCCCAATTTATAGCAGAATATAAACACTATTATGTTTCAAAAGGGGGCGATTAAAGAAGACTTAATGTATGAATTAAGATGGAATCCTGTACTAAAGTGGTGGGTTATGGTGTCAACCGAGAGGCAAAACAGACCTCTTACACCGGAAGACGATTACTGCCCTTTTTGTCCTGGGTCGGGTAAAGTTCCTGATGAGTATGGTGTTCTGTCTTATGATAACGATTGGCCTATTCTAAACCCCGATCCTCCGGAGGTTGCACCTCTTGATTCGTCAATCTTTAAAAACGCTAAATCTTATGGTAAGTGTGAGGTAATCCTATATTCTTCGGAGCATAAAGGTTCGCTCGGAGATCTGTCAATGGAGAGTATTGAAGAGCTTATTGATTTATGGGTGGATAAGTATATAGAACTGGGTAATAAATATTTTATAAAATATGTTTTTATATTCGAAAATAGAGGTGAAGAGGTCGGAGTGACGATAACTCATCCACACGGTCAGATTTATGGTTTCCCATTTATACCTAGAAAAATAGAAATTGAACTTTCCTCTTGCAGGGAATACTTTGAAAAAGAAAAGAAAAACCTCTATCTTGAGATTCTAAGAGAGGAATTAAAACAAAAGAGTAGAATAGTGGACGAAAACGAATCTTTTGTTACATTTGTGCCTTACTTTGCGGATTATCCTTATCAGGTTTTTATTGTTCCGAGGAAAAAAAGGCTATCTATAGATGAGTTGAACAGTGAGGAAAAGTTACAGTTAGGTAAATCTTTAAAAAGGATAGTGACCACCTACGATCATCTATTCGAAAGAGATTTCCCCTACATGATGTGTTTCCATCAAAAGCCCACAGACGGTAAAGACTATTCATATTATCTGTTTCATATCGAATTTTATCCGCCGCTTAGAAATGAAAAAACGCAAAAATTTAATGCAAGCTCCGAGACAGGTTCTTGGACACACGGTAATCCTACTTCTCCAGAAAAGAAGGCAGATGAGTTAAGAAAAAAAATGGAAGAACTTTATGGTAACCGATAAATTTTTACAGGAAAGAGTTGAAAAGTTGAAAGGCGAATTCGAAAAAGTCTTTGGTGACCAAAACGAAATACATGTGTTCAACGCGCCCGGAAGAGTAAACATCATAGGAGAACATACCGACTACAACGGCGGTTATGTTTTACCTGTAGCAATAAACCTTAGTATACTTGCTGCCGCAAGAAAGAGAAAAGACAGAAAGATTTACCTTGAATCGTTAAATTTTAACAAAAAAGTAGTCTCATCTCTTGGTAAGCTTAAGTATGAAGAAAAAAAAGATTGGGCAAATTATCCTCTAAGTGTAGCCTGGGTATTAGAAAAAGAAAGTATAGAATTAAGCGGAGCAGATATAATTTTTGAGGGGAATATCCCCGTGGCAAGTGGACTTTCTTCTTCGGCAGCAATTGAAGTTCTTACGATGAAATGTTTCCTGGAATTGTCGGATCAAAGCATTGAAGAGAGGAGAATTCCTCTCTTGTGTAGGGAAGCCGAAAATAAATTTATTGGGGTAAAAAGCGGAATAATGGATCAGTATATTATAACTTTCGGCAAAAAAAATAACGCTCTTTTCTTAAATTGTAAAACATTAGAACATGAGTTAATTCCCTTTCATAATATTAAAGATACGGTAATTATAGTTGGTAATACTAAAGTAAAAAGGGGTCTGGCAAAATCAGCTTATAATGAGAGAGTTGCAGAATGTAATGAAGGATTGAGGATATTAAAGGAGTTTATAAAGAGAGAAAACATCGAAAATCTTAGTGATATCAGAAAAGAGGAGTTCGGGAAATATAAAAACCATCTTCCTCCGATAATTGCAAAGAGATGCGAGCATGTTATATTCGAAAACGAAAGAGTAAAGCAGGCTGTAGAATCTTTGGAGAAAGGAGACCTGGACAAATTAGGCAAATTAATGATACAATCGCATAAATCACTTAAAGAGCTGTATGAAGTAAGTTGCAAAGAACTGGACATTATGGTGGAAGCTTTTTTAGAGTCAGATTGTGTTTACGGTGCGAGAATGACGGGCGCTGGTTTTGGCGGATGTGCAATTGCGTTGATAAAGCAGGAAGCACAGGAAGAGATAATAAAAAAAGCAAACAAAGAATATGAAGAAAAGACGGGAATTAAAGGTGAGTTCTACATCTGCCGGATATCCGACGGTATTAGAAAGCTATAATTTTAGTCTTTAAGTTCTCTTATCGATTTAGCCAAAAGATCAAAAAGTTTATCCAACTTTTCAATGGGGATAGAAGAAAAAGCAATACGTAAATCACGATCTCCTATAGAAATAGTCCCTATTCCATATTCTTTAAGCGCATGTTCCCGGACCTTGTTGCTGTCTATATCTTTTAATTTTAAACACATAAAATAACCCGAGTTGAATGGATAAACATCCCATAATTTTTTGTATTTTTCATCGTACACTATTTCTTTTACTCTTTCCGCCCGCATCTTTAATTCTTTAAATTTTTGTTCTTTTTCTTTTTTGTAAGTTCCCTCGCTCAACACCTTTAAACAAATGGACTGTGCAGGATGAGAGCAGTTGGAGATCGAACACCTTATAGCAGCGGCAGTTTTGTTTTCCATGACTTCGTATGCTTCTTTGTTTTGCTCATAGTCACCGAATGTAAGAAATCCGATTCTAAAGCCCCATACATAAAATTCTTTCGTAAAGCCGTCGAGTTTTACAGCCACGATGTTGGGATGTAATCCTACGAACTTTTTAAAGATAGAGCCTTTAAGCAAATTATCTTCGAAAGAGAGTCCATAATAGGCATCATCGACCACAATGAGAATTTTTTTTCCGCGGTCAGCCAGTTCAAATATAACCTCTTTGATAGCTTCCGCTTCCTCTTCAGTCGGAGTATACCCTGTAGGGTTATTAGGGAAATTGAAAAGCAGAATAACCTTATCTTTATTACAATTATTCAGGGCTTTTTTTAAGGCTTTAACATTTAATTCCTTAAAGGAAGGATTGAAGAAATCATAATTTGTGATATTTGCTTTATACCTTACCCGATAAATCAAATTATAATTGCCCCACAACATATTAGGCAAATAAATTTCGTCTTTTTCGTTAACAAAAAGATCACCGGTCAACATTAAACCGTTAGTCATCGCATGGGTTACGACCGGAAGGCTGATGTTTTTATTTTTGAGGTCATTTTCCGATTTTATTTTTTCCTGCCATAACTTTCTCAAGTCGGGTAGTCCAAAAGGAGTTGCATAAGGGAAAATCTCTGAAGGGGTTAAATAATTAAAAAACTTATTAACTGCAGAAAGATACATTGGCTCTCCGTCCTCTTTTGCAATACCAATTGTTGCATTGCACTCATAAGCATGTAGCTTAGCCTCCGCACTTTGAGAGATTATACCTTTTGGCATATATATTTCTTTCCCAAAGCCGCTTAAAAGAGAAAAAATAACCGAAGATTTTTCCTTTAGAATATTATTCGTCTTTTTTGCTATTTCATTCATAACAACTCCCTTTATTTAATTTTTTTAAAGGGGGATTTTCTGATTAATAGTTAGTTTGGCCCTTAAAGGATCCGGAGCGTAAAACCCATATGGATAGATAATGTTTCTTCTTCTTTTGTCAAGGGGTTTTAAAAAATCAAATATCAAAAATTAAAAAGTAAAATGTAGATTCTTCGAATCTAGTTGAATGGTTGAATCGAAAAATAGTTGAATAGTGAAATTGTCTCATATACTTCGTTCTCGGTTTTACCATTTTACTATTTCCCCATTTTTCCATTTCTCTGATTTATAATTTTCCATTTTGATGCTTCATTTTTACATTCCAGAAGTTTCATTGAACCGCGTTTATAATCCATATAAAAAGTTAATATATGTTTGATTATTTCAGTAAAAACTTATCATAATACTTATAGATAAAGATAATTCTTCCCCTTGACAAATCTGATAATCGTTGTATCATTATTAATGAAAATTTTTGCGCTTTCGCTAACACTGATATTAGTTTATTTGAGGAGGTAAAGAAAAAACGCAATAGAAAAAAGGAGGTAATTATGATTGAGCCGGTAGGTAGACGTGTTTTAGTAAAAAGATTGGAGGAAGAGGAGAAAAAAAAGAGTGGTATTATCGTTCCGGATACTGCGAAAGAAAAACCTCAAGAAGGTATTGTCAAGAATGTGGCAAAAGTCGGTAAAGACGATGATCCTCTCCCTGTTAAAAAGGGAGATAAAATTCTCTTTGGCAAGTACAGTGGAACCGAAATAGAGTATGATGGTGAGGAATATCTAATACTTGGCGAGGATGATATTCTTGCGAAAATAGGATAAAAGGAGGTATAAAAAATGGCAGCAAAAGAAATTATATATTCACAGGACGCGAGCAACGCTCTAAGGGCAGGGGTGACCAAACTTGCTAAAGCCGTAAGGGTAACTCTAGGTCCTAAAGGCAGAAATGTCGCTCTGGAAAAAAGTTGGGGTGCACCTACAGTTACAAAAGACGGAGTTACGGTAGCTAAAGAAATAGAATTGGAAGATGCTTTTGAGAATATGGGCGCGCAGATGGTAAGAGAAGTTGCGTCTAAGACCAGTGATGTTGCGGGAGATGGTACAACAACAGCTACAGTTCTTGCTGAAGCTATTCTTCTGGAAGGAATGAAAAACGTTGCAGCTGGGGCAAATCCTATGGCTTTAAAGAGAGGAATGCTCATGGCTGTGGATAAAGTAGTTGAAGAGCTTAAAAAACTTTCTCATGATGTAAAGGGAAAGGAAGAAATAGAACAGGTAGCTACAATTTCAGCAAATAACGATAAGGAAATAGGGCAAATAATTGCCGATGCTATGGAAAAAGCCGGGAAAGATGGAGTTATTACGGCTGAAGAAGGTAAAGGCTTAAAGACCGAACTCGAAGTTGTCGAAGGAATGCAGTTTGACCGTGGGTATATATCTCCTTATTTTATAACAAATCAGGAAGATATGTCAGCTGAGTTGGAAGACGCATATATTTTGATACATGATAGCAAGCTTTCTGCAATGAAGCCGCTTCTCCCTCTTTTAGAGAAAATTTCACAGCAGGGTGCTCCATTACTTATAATTGCTGAGAGTGTTGAAGGTGAAGCGTTGGCAACTCTTGTTGTTAATAAGCTTAGAGGAACTTTGAATGTAGCCGCTGTTAAAGCTCCGGGATACGGAGATAGAAGAAAAGAAATGTTAAAAGATATTGCTATTTTGACTGAAGGACAGTTTATTTCTGAAGAGCTTGGAATTAAGTTAGATGCCGTTCAGATAGCAGATCTTGGAAGATGCGATAAAGTAAAGATCGATAAGGATAACACTACTATAATTGGCGGAAAAGGTAAGAGCGATAAGATAAAAGGCAGAATTCAGCAAATTAGGACAGAGGTAGAGGCTACAACTTCCGATTACGATAAGGAAAAGCTGCAGGAAAGGCTGGCAAAGCTTACAGGCGGTGTAGCAGTTATTAAAGTTGGTGCGGCGACCGAAGTAGAGATGAAAGAAAAGAAAGCCAGGGTAGAGGATGCGCTTCATGCTACAAGAGCAGCTCGAGAGGAAGGAATTATTCCTGGCGGAGGAGTAGGACTCCTGCGCACTAAGAATGCTATCAAGAAATTTGCTGGTACTCTTGAGGGTGACGAAAAGCTCGGAGCCGGAATAATAGCGAAGGTTCTTACAGAACCTCTTAAGTGGATTGCGACAAATGCCGGAGAAGAGGGTGCGGTCATAGTTGAGCATGTCTTGAATGAAAAGGACGTTAACGTTGGTTTCAATGCCGAAACACTCGAAATTGAAGATTTGATGAAGGCAGGAATTGTTGATCCTACCAAGGTTGCCAGGACTGCTCTTTTGAATGCTGTCTCGGTTGCATCTCTTCTTACGACCACGGAAACCTTGATTGCTGAGAAGAGGGAAGAAAAGGAAACACCTGCGATGCCCGGAGGAGGTATGCCTCCGATGTAATCCGGGAGTAATTATGAATAAAAAAGGGGCAGATCAATCTGCCCCTTTTTTATTGGCTCTGGCTATATATAAAATTCTTTTTGTAAACCTGTCGGGTCTCGAATGTTCAAAGCATCTAAAAGCATCGATGACTTGAAAATTTAAACTTTTTAAACCATATTTTATTTCTTCTTCGCTGTAACCTTTTTCCTTATGTATTTCGTCAATTCTCTGCCAGTGTGTGTCTTTTTTTATAAAGAGAGTTAAGTGAAGAGTTAACATTCTGGTATCTTTATTATATACGTTTCTCCAAACACTTATAAAATTCTTATTTTCTTCCCTGATGTCTCTGCCCGAAACGCACTTAAGCCCATATGGGGTGTTCATATCGAAGACGAAGTGTCCACCATCTTTAAGTGCTTCTTTCACTGAGCTAAAAGCTTCAAGGAGATTATCTAATTCAAGAATGTAATTTAAAGAGTCAAACATGGAGAGTATGAGGTTGAAGTGGTTTGAAAAAGGAAGCCTCCTTGCGTTAGCTTGAACTAATGCCAGGGAAGGTACTTTTCCTTTTGCGACCTTTAGCATTTCTATGGAGTTGTCTACTCCTAAAAGGGGTTTCTTTTTTCTTTTGATGAATGGTAATATCGAGTTTCCCGTACCGCAAGTTAGATCAAGTAATGGTGTTTGTTTAATATTAAAGAGATTCATAGTATCCATTATGTATTCTGCCCATTTTTCGTAACTAACTTCTTTCATAAGAATATCGTAGTATTTTGCGATGTTACTATAAGGTTTATTGAAGCTGTTGAAAGATGACTTTGTCATTTTTTATTATAAATCTGCCTCCGGGAATTTGCGGAATAAAGGGTAAATAACCGTCCTTATATAACTCAAAAAGTGATTTAGTATAATAGCCCTTATCCATATAAAATTGTTTATACTGATCCGAAAGCACTTTGCTTATTCCCTTTATAGCTTTTTCCGTAAATATTTTACTTGAAGAGATTTCATACAGCCTTAAATATAAGCGCAGGGTCAACTCAACCCCTTTGCCCTTAGATAGTGTCCAGGCCGCAAATTTTTGAACCATTTCGGGAGCGTCTTCTTTATAGGATGCAATGAGAAACCATTTTGAAGCTTCTTTAGGATTTTTATTATGTATATAGTAGATAAAACCCTTAGTGAAGGGAATCTGCCAGAGTTCCGGATTGTCTGCCATGCCTTTATCGAGTAACTTTAAAGCAAGATCGCTTTTTTTCGCGTCGGTTGTAAGTAATATTGTGCCGAGTGTATACGCCGGTATAAATTTTGGGTCGAGATCTGTAATAATATCGAACATGTGATAGAGATAAGGATAGCGCTTATCAGTCTGTCGGTGTTTACCAAAATAAGCCCCAGTTTCAATCCACAGGAAATCTGCCAGAAGAAGATCAAATCCACCTGTAGTTGCTTTTACGAATTCATTTGAAGGAAAATAAAGCAGTTCTTCTCTTTTTTGTTTTGGCATCCATTTAAATCCGTTCTTTTCAGTTAAAGCAAGAAATATAATTAAAACCGACACCAACAATAATCTTTTCATAGAAATTCTTTTCTTGAGTATAAAAAAGATGAGAAAATTATCAAAATGAAAGAGTATAGAAGAGAATAGGAAAACGCTAAAAGATAAGAGTTTATTGTAATTGGCATATGGTAAACGACAGTTGCTTTTATGTTAAATACAGAGAAATTTGGTAATACATAATATAAGAAGTTTAGAATAACTGCCAGGATAGGAACCTTTAGAATTTGAGTAAGGCTTTTAAGATAAAAAGTCATATGCGCTATGAAAAAAAGCAGCAAGGATATAATTCCTGAGGTTAGTGGTGAGGTAAAGCAGGAAAGAAATATAACTAAAGCATCGAGTAACAGGAATTCCAGCAGCAAGAAATAAGGAATGTTCAGCAAATATATATCCACAGTCCGTAAATACAGTTTGCAAAATATTATGAAAATTGCAAACAATAGAAACTGAACGGCTGCAATGAGGTAATACAAACCTAAAAACTTACCTGCAACAAACTCGAGTGAATCAATCGGTTTAGACATTATAGAATATATAGTTTTTCTTTCAATTTCCTGATGAAATATTCTTGAACCGACAAAGACTACTATCATTAAACCGAATATTTCCACAAGGCTTATCCCGAAGTCCTTTATTATCTTAAATGCCTCTCCTATCGATATAGGTATAAAAATCTTTGATGAAGCGATTAGTAAAAAACCGATTATTGCTATAGAGATGAAAATCTTATCACGCACGGCTTCTTTAAATGTGTTCTCTGCTATAACAAAAATTTTACTCATTTATCACCCTCACAAAATGTTCTTCAAGAGTACTTTTGACGGGTACAACGGAAAGAATCTTTCCCTCTTTTTTTATTATATCTTTAATTACTTTATCTCTGTTCTTTTCATTTTCAATCCGAAGATAATTAACACTCTTTTCAGTTCTTATTTCTCCGTATTTGCTGAAACTTTTTGCATTGTCAATTCCTTCGAATTCTATTTCCACATATTTTACCTCTCTTTTTAGTATGTCTCGTAAGTTTCCGACCTGCCTCATTTTGCCGTTAGTTATTATTCCGACTCTGTTGCAAATCGCTTCTACGTCTGATAGAATATGAGACGAAAATAAGACGGTTTTGCCTTTCCTGTTGGTTTCAATAATTAAATCTTTTATTTCTCTTCTGCCCATTGGATCAAGCCCTGAAAGAGGTTCGTCGAGCACCACAAAATCAGGATTGCCAATTATGGCTTGAGCAAAACCTATTCTTTGAATCATTCCCTTCGAGTACCCGCCGATTCTTTTGTCTAAACTTTCATCTAACCCAACCATAGCTATTTTTTCTTTAATTTTATCTTTAGAAAGATTTATATTGTGAAGCTTAGCGTAGAAACGGAGAAGTTCTGCCCCGGTTAAATGTGGATAAAAGGAAGGATTTTCCGGTAAAAAACCGATTCGCTTTCTCGCTTCTAAAGGGTCTAATTTACCGAATATCTTTATTTTTCCTGAAGTTGGCCTGATCAGATTAGTTATTATTTTAAGCGTCGTGGTTTTACCTGCTCCGTTTGGACCCAATAATCCATATATTTCTCCTTCTTCGATTTCCATATCCAGTCCGTCTAAACCTACCGACTTTTTCATCAGGAAAGGAGAGCGGTAAATTTTCGTTAACGACTTAATATCAAGTATTTTCATATCCAAACTCCCGCTATCTTTTCGGCGCAGCTAGAACAACTGCCACTTTTTATATTGTTTTCGAGAATATAATAACCTCTCCTTTTTATTAATAATTTTCCGCAACGAGGACAATAAGTGCTTTCGCCGGGATGTCCCATCGGTACATTTCCTACAAAAGGATATTTAACTCCAAGTTCAAGGGCAAGCTCTCTTGCTGTTTCTACAGTTACGAGTGGAGTCTGAGGTAGATTTTCAAGCTTGTAGGTTGGGTAAAAGCGGGAGAAATGTATGGGAACCTCATCTCCTAAGTTATTTAAAACCCAGCTTATCATTTCCTTTATTTCTTTCTTATCATCATTTATAGTAGGAATAATAAGATAAGTTATTTCTAACCAGACTCCTCCTCCTTTAAGTCTTTTTAAGGTATCGAGCACGGGCTCGAGACTGCCGGAAGCTATGCTCCTGTATGAATCATTTTTAAAAAACTTGAGGTCTACATTTGCTCCATCGAGAAATGGTATGAGGTCAAGGAGTGGTTGCTCGCTTAAGTAGCCGTTGGAATGATAAACATTTTTGATTCCTTCTTTTTTTGCAAGCTTTGCCGAATCCAGCATATATTCTATGAAAATCGAAGGTTCGGTATATGTATAGGCTATCGAACTAATATTATCTCTTGTCTTTCGGTGCAGGACTTCGCCAACTAAGCTTTTTGGAGGTAGTTTGTAATTGCTTGTTTCTTCAGGGGCGACTTGAGATATCTGATAATTCTGGCAGTGTTTGCATCTAAAATTACAGCCGGCTGTCGCAATTGAGTAAGCGTTTGTTCCTGGTAAAAAATGATAAAGAGGTTTTTTCTCTATCGGGTCTATATGTACTGCACAGGGATTTCCATAGCTTAGTGTATATAATTTGCCACCTTTATTTTCACGAACCCTGCAGAAACCTCTCTGACCGTCTCTTAACACGCAATGGTGAGGGCAGTTCTGGCACTCTACAAAGGTACCTTCTTTTTTTATCCAGTACGAAGCTATTTTTGGTTCGACGTAATATCCTATGGATGGAGCTTTCGCCAATGCAGTTAAAGGTGAAACTGCGAGGGTTTTTAGGAACTCTCTTCTGTTCATTTAAATAAATTTTAATATATTTTCATCTGTTGTCAAGCACACCACCCATCCCAGAACTAACCGCAGAGACCACAGAGGAACAAAAAACGCACCGAGGACACAGAGCCACTCCTCCCACCCCAAAATTTATTGTGTTTATTAAAACTCAACCCACAACTCGAATTAATCTCACACAAAGCTCGCAAAGACCACAAAGATATTAGGCTATCCGCCGACCGCCGAGGCTGTGCCAAAAGTCCAAATTTAACGGATTTCTAAAAAATAAGCCTTTGAAAAACAAGAACTTAGTTTTCTGCAAATTGCGAAAAAGAGGGTTTTGGCACAGCCTCCGCCTTCCGCTAAACCCATCCCCAAAATTAGCCACAGATTAACACTGATACACACTGATTTGTTGCTGTTTTTTGCTTGAACTCTGGAATCCTAGAACCCTTGATTCCCGAACGTTAATTAACAACAAATAACACGAATTACACAAATGATTTTTTCTAAATCCCAATACCTAAATTCTAAATCCTGAAATTTGGACACAGATTGACGCAGATCGTCAGGATTTTTTGTTAAATCACCTCTCCTATCCAAAAAACCAATTAACTCATTGCGTAGACAAGCAGAAAAAAGTTTGTATTGTAACAATATACTATACCGACAAAATTATTATTTAATAAGATACTTTTCGAATTGCTTAATGTTGTCTTCAAAAAATTCTTTCACTTTTTCCCACTGCCACTCTTGCTCTTTCATAAGTAAGACCGGAGAAGGTTCTTCGTCTGCTTCTTCGAAAAAAGTTAAACTTTTGAGAACATGATACATATTCATGTTCGCCGAAGAAAATCTCTTTTTAAAAATCTTGCAAGCTTCATCTATAGGAAGTTTTAATTGCAGAACAGCAAATAAATCATAAAAATCTTTTTGGGAACCTCTCTGTGCGATAGTCTTAAATTTTTCGGCAGTTATATCCCTCCAATCCGCCAGGCTTAAATTTCGCCAGTTGATTGCCGTATAAATAAGGGGTTGGCTATAAAAAAGAAATGATAACTTGATACCTCGAAGTTCACAATGAATAGTTCCTTCCTTAACTAATAGAGTTTTATCGGGTTGTAGATTATCGAGGAGAAAATCGGTATTGAATACTTCTGTCGTAAAAAAATCCAGATCAGCCGATTTTCTATGACCAATTTGAATGGCCAGACCTGTGCCGCCAGCCAGGTAAAAATCATTGATTTCCGGTAATAAAGTATCTATTACTTCTACCGTATTTTCTGGTAATACATTCTCAAACACGCTATTTCCTTTAATGGTATCTTGAAATAAACAGCCCAGAATTTTCCGGTTTCGGGCAATAAGCTACGCCTTTTTCTTACGGCTTCGATAATTTTTTTATCCGGATAAACAGACCGCAATTTTTTGATGTCTTTCTCGTCACCAAAATTAAGAATTCGACTAATAATATAACAGGCGTGTTTCTCAATATCTATATTCTCCGCGTCCCAGAACAAAACCGGGTCAAAAATTTCCTTTGGATTAACCTTTTTTTTCTGTTTTACTCTCATATTCAAATATACTTAATTATTATAAATTATCAACCAGAAATCTTTTCGAAATAATCTCACACGGAGAACACAAAGATTTTAAACTGTTGGTCTGTGGGTCGGTTAGGCCGTTAGTCGTCGGTTTCTCCGAACCCCCAAACGCACGCACTCACACACTAACAAAATCTGACTGGGAACCAACAGCGGATGACTAAATTGTTATTTATTATGTGCTGAACTTTGCCCCCTTTATTTTCCCAAGCTTCCCAGTTCATACGCTATATTACGACAAAGTCAGAGGATATTTGAAATGTTATAATGTTAATCGCTGTATGCACTTTGTTGATTGCTGGCACATTTATGCTTTTAGTTTCAATTTTGTATTCAAAAAATCGACCTATATCAATAAAATCAGACTTTCTTTAAAGAATGTCAAAAGGTGAGGTAGCCGTTAAGGCGGTTAGTATATTGGTTGATTTGTGAATTAATCGGTTAGTCGAAAAAATCTTGTTTATCCTGTCAATCTGCGTCCCATTTATAAATCCTTTGGATTGGTTGAATTGCAAAATGGTTAAATAGCTGAGTAGGGAAAAAGAAAAATGAAAACTATAAGAACTACATGTTCTACATGTGAATATTTAGGATGGTGGGTTGGGTTTAAACAACAAAATTTTGCTTCTGTGACCTCTATGTGTTTGTTTTTTCTCTGTGTACTCTGTGGTTAGATTTTCTTAAGTTTCTCCTCAACGGATTTAACTTTACCCTCCATAGTTAACTCTTTATCCTTCCTTTCGTCCAATTTGATTGTTGTTACAACCCTTTTGACTTCTCGTTCGAAAACGCATGCGTGCATCTTGCCTGCAATAGATAACAATTTCTCAATGGAACTTGCTTCTATAATCGTTCCCATAGGTGTTAACTGGTATTTTATATCCGGTTCCCCTTTTAAGACCTCTATGGCTCCAGCGACATATCGACTTAAGGAGGGATTTTTTGTTCCGATAGGAACAACACTTATTTCCATTACCGCCATTTAACCCTCCCCGTTTTTCCTCATCCTGATAATAACAAAACCCCCTTTCCCATAATCTTCTTTAATATCGTCTATATTTTTCAGTTCTTCGGGATAGGGGAAAAGAGCTTGTTTTATCTCCAGATTAGAAAATCCCGCTTTTTCTAATTTTTTTATAACCTCTTCCACGGAATAAAAATTCGCGAATTTATAAAACGGATTTTTTTCTTTCTTCTTCATGTATATTTTTCCCAGGAAGCTTTCTCTGTCGATAAAACCTAAAATTATAAAGCCATTTTTCTTAAGTATTCGTTTTATTTCGTTAAAAGTTTTTACTATATTTTTTAAGAAACAAAGAGTAGTAGTAATTAACGCAAAATCAAAAGAATTACTGGCAATTGGCAGATATTCCCCTACTCCTCCGATAACTTTGATTTTTCTTTTCCGCGCAACTTTAAGCATAGCAATTGATGGATCGATTCCAAATTCTATTCCTAGAGGTTCAGCGAACCTACCGGTACCAATACCTATTTCAATTCCTCTCCCATGGTGCAGTAAATCTTTAATACTTTTTAATTCTGATAAATAAGCGAACCAATTTTTGCTAAACCAGTTTTCGTATCGCTCTATATTCTGTTCGAAAACGTCTATTCTTGAGTTGTTCTTTGTTTTCTTACCCCGAATGTTATTCTCCATTATGGGGTTTTTTTACAAACAAAAGAGGAAAGACAATATCACTTATACAGCAGGGAAGCCATACCGCTAGGAATAAAAATATAAAGATACCGGTATATGAAAACCAGCTTAAAAATCCTGCTCCTGCCATGATTATGTGAAATAAAGATGCCCATGTGCTTAAAAGAACGTGAAGACTATGGGGAAATTTTGTTTTTGGTTTATAATAAGCAACGATAATCCCTACTATTGCCAGGGGATTAACCAGCCACCACTTTTCTATAAATCCTAAATGAATTCCTCTATTAGGCATGTTTAGAATTGACTCTCCCATATAGGGGATAATCGAATCGCTTAAAGTAGCGATACCTATAGAACCCAGGTAGCCGATTAAAAGCAAAGCAAAGAGAGAAAATTTGTCTTTGTGAAGTTTATACATCGCAGCAGTAACTAAGGCGCTTAAAAATACATGGAAGGGATGAAGCACGTAGAATACATTATATGAAACGCTATAGGGCAGTTTTAACGATAACAACATGATGACTATTCCCGTAATTGCTCCGAATATTGTGAAAGGAGCATGATTTTTTAATTCTTTCAGGATTTCTCTAAACATATTTCAAACCTCGAAAGTTTTTCCCGCTGCAATTCTTATGAAATTCTCTTTATACGCTTTTCCAAAAATCACCTGCGCTTCATAACCGGTGCAGTGTGTGGGACCAACTTTTTTGACTTCTAATTCCTTCAATTTTTCTACAATAAGTTCTATTTCTCTTGCGTCCTTATTCATAAGATGGAAACCTCCAAAGACTAAATCTATTTTTTCCTCAGGAAAACTATCTTTAATATTTTTTACTATCTTTACAATCCCCGGATGAGAACATCCGGTAATTATAGTAATACCTTTCTGCTCTTTAATAAACAATGCTTGTTCTGCTATAAATGAGCCTTTATAATTTCCCACGATTTCACCGGTCGCGAAAATACCATCTTTAACCACAGTAAGTTCTTCTACCGTAATCAGATTTCCTCCGAGAGAAACAACTTTTTTCTTAAATTCTTCACTAAAATTAGGGCATCCGTAAACGTTGACGCCGTCTTTTCTTTCAAGTAATCCCCATAAACCTCCGGTATGATCCCAGTGGTCATGAGAAATAACCACCTTTTCTATTTTAGAAATATCTATATCAAGGGCTTCCATATTTTTAAATAGATATTCCGCTTTTTCTCCCGTGTCGAATAACACAGTCTTATCAACCAAACAGGAAAAACCCCAGCCGGGTATAAATTTTTCGTTTAAATTATTATTATCAAATACTATTTTTATTTCCATTTTATATCTCATCCTGTTTTGTTTTTAATCCTGTATCGATACTTCCGTCAGGTAACATCCAATCCGGATGTGTCTCGCCGTTTTCTTCCATTTTATATCTGATACAGCTTTTCCAATCACTCTTACAGTAAAGTTCGATCCATTTACGATCAAGTATGCCGTTATCGTATAATCTCTTCATAGGACATACGGGATACCATTTGCATTCGTAAAGCAGAACTTTAAGTTTACTGTAATCTCTTTTTATCTTTTCTTTATCTGTAGTATCAAAAACCAGAGCGGTTGGATGGGACAGAGGGTATATCTTTTTTCCCTCTGTCAGAAGAAGTTGTCCGTAGAGATTTTCCAGGTCTTCTTTTTTATCAGGTATAGAATAGTCGTATTTATTTAGTATGTAACGCGTAGCATAATATCCCAGTGGAGATATTATTTCAGGGTCGACAAATTCAATTTCCCGATCGAGATATTCCGAACAGGCATCTATTTCTTCCTGTTTGGGTTTTCGGTAATTGGGTAACATACATTTAATAAGATTCGTTAAATAGATATTATTTCTTTCTATATTTAGTTTACCGAGTACTTCATCTAAAGCCTTTCCTGTTGGACCAACAAACATTTTCCCGTCTTCATCTTCCTTTTCTCCCGGGGCTTGAGCAACAAGCATAACCCTGGCTTCCGAATTTCCTTCTCCGGGGAGTGCGATTTTCCTTGTTTTGGACAATGAGCATTTACTACAATTCCTTATTTTCTCTTTTAAACCGGATAAACCCGATGTCTTGTCCAACATTTAATTCTTCTCGGAAGATGAGTTATGATTACAAACCAAGACGATTTCTCCCACTTCGCAGCCTACATCTCTTGCTATAACAGGGCATTTTGCCATAAAAAGGGAGAAGACAGATCTTTTTTCATCAGATAGAGTTTCATAATTTCCCTGCCCTTTGCTAATTACTAAATCGGAATTTTTAAAGATATCGATAAAAGTTTTTGAACACAGGGGAATAATAGTACCCGGAACTTCCGACCCGCTTGAAATAATTTTGGCAAAATTATCTATACCCGCTTTGATCGCGTCTTCCTTTAACGCATCGTTTATTATAGGTTTTTCTCTAACCGCGTACACTATTTCTTTTTTTGGATCGGCTCTTTTTATTTCTTCTAATAATATACAATCGAAAATAGTTTCACCGACGTTATCTCCGATATACAAAATACTCTTTGCGTTTTTTAAAGCTTTTTTAAAAGAATTAAAATCGAAAATAGATTCTTTTTCCTCTTCTATAATCCTTTGCTCCTTCTTTAGTATTTTTACAAGCTCTTTTTCTACATCGAGAGAATTCTTGGTGCCGTAATCTATTATGTTTCCAGCTATTGCCAGCTCGACCGCCATAAGCAATCTATCGTAAGACGATTCTATCTTTTTTCTTAATTCGGGATAGATTTTTAATGTTTGTTCGTTAGCTCTTTCTTTTAGTTTTTTGTAAGGGTCTTCTTGCCCGGTCAACTTTTTTACGACATCGTGTATGATTTTTCCCATCTCCGGAGGAGTAGAGGACAATTTGATTTCAGGAATATTTTTTGCTACTTCATCCAGGATTTTCTTCTGGGCACTATCGTCCGCTCCTGCCATTCTTGCAGCTTCGAGAGCCTGCTTAAAAAAACATGATATACATTCCAGATAAGTTTTCATTTTACCTTTTGTCCTCTAATATATGAATCATCATAGCAGAAAAAGTTTAAATCAGTGGTAACTGATATTGAATTTAAAAATGTCTATTTCCTTGCCATTTTAGAGCCGCACTTCGGGCAACTTTGCTCATAACATGGAATTCCAACTTGATGAGGTTTTTCTGCTCCGCATTTGGGACAAATACAGTTGCCTTTTGGACCGGAGCCGGGACGGTTCCCTCCCCTTCTACCTCCTCTGCCGGAAGACCCTTTAGATAACATTTTTAAAGAGAAATAGCATCGTTCGGACACGTATTAACGCACGCTCCGCAATCGATACATTCGTCATTCACAACAGCTTTTTCATTCTTTATACTCAGCGCCTCAACAGGACAAACATCCACACAATCTCCGCATCCTGTACATTTTCCTTTATCAATATTAACAGCCATTATTTCTCCTTTTAATTTCCTTGCGGCATACCAAATTTTTCATTTACTGTCGGGTTTTCGACTGATTTCAACTCACCGTTTTTATACTTTTCAATTGCACTCTTTACGCTACCCGACACACCCGAAATTACACTTAAGCCGGCTTCTGTCAATACCTGAAAAGAATTTGGTCCGATGTTTCCGGTGATAACCGCTTTGACGTTTTTATTCGCCACGAACTGAGCCGCCTGAATCCCCGCGCCTCCGACAGCTTGTATATAAGGGTTTTGAATAGCCTCGCTTTCCATATTATCCGTATCGACAACAAGAAAGTAAACGGCTCTGCCGAACCTCGGATCTACTTCCGCGTCTAAATTATCGCCCTGTGATGTAATACATATTTTCATTTTTAAAAATTCCTCCTATTTTTCTGTCTTTTCTATGCCATAGCCTTTGCCTGACCCCGGTTTGCATAAACTTTCTTTGCCCATCAAAGTTCCATTTTTAATTTTCTCCAGCGTTTCTTCGATTGTACCTGTTATCCCTACGATTGTTTCTATTCCATATTGTTTAAAAAAAAGCTCTGCTTTTCTACCCATTCCACCGGCAATAATACAATCGACTCCCTTTTCCTGCAAGAACTCGGGTATAAATCCCGGATGGTGTCCCGGATTGTTTATGACTTCTTTACTCTTTATTTCATCTTCTTCTATTTCAACAATTGTAAAAGAAGGGCATCTTCCAAAATGCTGAGATACAAGTACTCCATCTGTAGATATAGCAATTCTCATTCGTTGACTCTTCTTTTTTTAATAAGGATAAAGTTTCTATGCTTTATCCCTTAAACTAAAATTACTTTTTATCCTCTGCTTTTGCCTTTTCCAGCGTATTTATATAGTCTTGGAGTTCCTTAAGTTGCTCTTTTAAGACGTTGGCATCTTCTTTCAAAAGAGCCAATTCTTCCTCGGGACCGAGTTCCGGAGCGTAAGGATTGACTTGCGCCCCGTAATATCCCCAATCGGGAAAACCACCAGCGAAATAACCCATTCCCCATCCTCTTCCCCAGCCTCGACCTCGACCGAACCAGCTTCTACCTCTGCCTCTGCCGAAGAAACCCCTACCGAAAATCGGGTTCATATATCCCGGAACGGAGTATCCCGCGCAGTAACCTGCTGCTCTTCCGGTCATTGGTCCCATCCCAAGAGGACCTGTTCTATCTCCACCTGGCATAAACGCCTCCTTTTTTGACTTTAAAAGATTTTTTAATCGTCATTTCTGCATTTATCGCATAATCCGTAAAAACGAACAAGATGATCGGTGATCTTAAAGTTATATTTCCGAGCAAGTACCTTTTCGGTTTTTTTGAATAACTTTTCCTCTTCATTTATAAAATCTTTATAATCTATAATTCTGTTGCATTTTGTACAGACAAGATGATGATGGTGCCCTTCCTTTTCCGGACCCGAAGATAATTCATATCTCGCTTTTCCATCACCAAAATCGAATTTTAAAACTAAACCTATCTGCATAAGCAAATTTAAAGTCCTGTAAACTGTCGTAAGACCAATATCGGGATAAATCTTATGCACTTTCAGAAAAATCTCTTCAGCACTTAAATGTTTCTCTTCCTTGCTCAAGACGTCTAATATTACCTGTCTCGGTACCGTAATTCTACACATATGTTTTCTTAAGTTCCCGTCCCACCACTTGGGACCCATACCATGTCTTCCTCTCATTTAAACGACCTCTAATTTATTGAGAATGATTTTCATTAACAAATATAATATAAAGAGTTTTTATTGTCAAGGGCAGATACTTTTATAATTTTTTTCTAGGTTCTTAGCGAGAATCCCTCATTTTTCTGATATTAGGAGTGTAGGTTAATCAACATAGGTATTTATCAAAAAACGCTAACGTCAAATCTCGAACGATTTGATTTGTTGTAAATGCGCAGTTTTTTAAGCCACTTGGGGCGTGTTCATTCTTCAAAGGACAAAATCGCTCCTTTATCGGCGCTTTGAACAAAATAAGCGTATCTTGCCAGCCAACCACCCTTCACTTTTGATTTAAAAGGAGCTTTTTTCTTTCTTCTTTCTTTTAATTCCTTTTCTGAAAGCCTGACATTTATTTTCTTTTTATTGACGTCTATTTCAATTATATCCCCGTTTTTAATTAATCCTATTTCACCGCCGCTGGCTGCTTCAGGGGATACATGTCCTATACAGAGACCTCTGGTGCCTCCCGAGAAACGGCCGTCGGTAATTAAGGCTGCCTTTATCTCTGCTCCACTTATTGCCGAAGTGGGGGAGAGCATCTCCTGCATTCCTGGACCTCCCTTCGGCCCTTCGTAACGAATAACCACTACATTACCATCTTTGACTTTATTCTTTAATATAGCTTCTAAAGCTTCTTCCTGAGAATTATAAACCAGAGCCTTTCCTTCAAAGCTAAACATATCTTCATCGACACCACTCGTCTTAACTACGGAACCGTGCTTCGCGATATTTCCAAAAAGCACAGCGAGGCCTCCTTCAGAAGAAAAAGCGTTATCTGCAGAGCGGATAACTTCTCCGTCGGGTTCTGGAGATTTCAAAACATAATCTCCTAAAGTTCCGTAAACAGTTTTGGCTTTAAGGTCTAATTTCGAACGACCGCTATCGTAAACAGCTTTTAAAATAGCACCCATTCCTCCGACTCTGTCGATATCTTCCATGTGTATTTCAGGGCGTGAAGGTGCGACCTTAACCACGTTAGCGGTAGTTTTTGCCAATTTGTTAAGGTAGTCGAGGTTGTATTCTATACCCGCTTCGTGCGCTAAAGCCAGCAGGTGCAAAACGGTATTTGTCGAACCTCCCATAGCCAGATCTAAAATAAAAGCGTTGTCAAGAGATTTCTTACTTAAAATATCAAGGGGTTTAATTTTGTTTTTCATAAGATAGATAAGTTTTCTCGCGGCTTCTTTGACCAGATCGATTCTTTCAGGGTTTATTTCAAATTGTCTCTTTTTGCCTTTTAACCTTTTAGTGGCAGGTATTGAACCGTTTCTTGGGAGTGCAAACCCCAGCACTTCTCCCAGTGAATTCATCGAATTCGCGGTAAACATACCCGCACAGCTACCGTAACCGGGGCAGGCTATTTCAGCTAATTCTTCTAATTCTTCCTTCTTTATTTTACCGGAACTGTACCCTCCCACAGCTTCGAAAACAGAAATTAAATCTGTATTATTTTCTCCGGTTAACATAGGTCCGCCGCTGACGTATATAGAGGGAATATTAATCCTAACCATAGCGTTATACATAGCGGGAACAATCTTGTCACAATTTCCCAGGCCAATCCAGGCGTCGGGAGGATGTGCTCCGACGATAGTTTCTATTTGATCGGCAATTAATTCCCTCGAAGGCAAAGAATACTTCATACCAAAATGCCCCATGGCTATACCATCGCAAACGGCTGCGCCGATATTAGTGTACCAGACATTAACGTTATGTTTTTCTAACTCTTCCTTTAAGACAGTACCCAATTTATCGAGGTGAGCGTGGCCGGGAATCTGATTGGTGTAGGAATTAACTATAGTTACAAAAGGTTTCTTTAAATCTTTTAAAGATTCCAAAACGCCTTCCGCAATCATAAGGCAAGCTCCAGGTAACATATGAGCTCCTTCTCTATAAACTCCACTTCCTTTTTTTCTGACGTTTGAAATACCTCTGTTTATTGTTTTTGCTTTCATTTTTTGCTCCTTTTTGAAATAAAAAACATTTAAAAACCGATCGCAAATCAATTCGTTCTTTTGCTATCGATCCACGCGGCATTTACAATTATCTAAGTTTTTTCTCTGGTGTGATCGAAATAATATATAATATATATCGGAATTTACCCTGTTTGGCAAGACCTTCGACCCATTTTAGGAAAATCAGGCACTAAATTTTTCTGCTATTTTTCTCCAAATCTTCTTTATGCTGTCCGTCAAAGGAGTATCCGTATATTCCACGACCGACAGTTTTTTCATCTGAGCTTCCGTTACCTCTTTTCCATACGGTATTGTCCCTAAAAATTCAGAATTGTATTCTTTCGCTGTTTTTTATTTTTGAATTTTGATTTGTAATTTTACATTTTGATATTTGGTTTTTAATTTTCGAAAGCTCAGTGCTATCTTTGTGTTTTGTTTTTTTCTGTGTGCTCTGTGGTTAATTCCGTATTAAGGGTTTTATTGTGGGGTTTTAGACGGAACATTTAAGCCTTTGAATCGTCTTTCTTTAATAAAAGTTACCTCTTGACTTATATAGAATATAACTTATGTTATCGGAAAAAATTCTGGAGGGAGTATATGTTATTTTTTGTTTTACTGTCGGCTTTCCCGTTTATGTCAAAGGAGAAGCCGATTGCGATAATTGATAATGCGAAGGTTTTTGAGAAAGATATACCAAGCAATTTAACGCTGGATCAGCATCTTCAAAATCTTGTTTTTTTTGAACTGGCAAAGGAAAAGGGGTATGATGATTCCGTAAGAACCGAGATAGAGCAAAGGTACAATCGAGAGATAGTAAAAAGGACAATAGGGAGGTTTGTTAATTCGGCTTCAGAGCCAACTCTATATGAATGTATTTTATTTTACATAAATTCAAAAAAGACGTTGGAGGTACAGTTAATTCAGACTAATAGTTTTATTCAGGCTTTAAAGGCTTATGTTGAAGTTCTTAAAGGAGAGGACTTTGGGGTTGTCTCAGAGAAATATTCTTCTAATCCGACACTTAAAAAATCAAAGGGGCTATTAGAGCGTCCTCTTTCATGGTCTTTTGTTTTGCCGCGCACTTTTAGTTTAATATTTAATATGAATGAAGGAGGAGTTTCGGTTCCTCTTAAGTACGGAAGAACCTGGGATGTTTTCAAAATAATTAGTGTCAAAGCACAGGAAGGTGAGAATATTTCAAATAGGCATAAAATTATGGAAGAAATTACGAAACCGGAATTAAAGCAAAGGGTTTCGCAAGAAAAAAAATCACTTTATATGTTTAAATTGAGAGAATTCATACCGTGGATTGCGAATGTAAAAATCAATTCTAAGGGTCTTTCGCTGCTCACAGAGAAAATGTCTTCCCTTACGGCAAAATCCACGGGTAAAGAGATTCTGTTTGAAGGAGGGGACCTGGACGTTGTACTGGCAAGCAGTACGGTTGGAGAATATAGAATCCGGAATTTTGTAGAAGATGCTGCCCTGCAGGTGGGAGATTTATCTCTTTTTGCAGACGAAGAGACTGCCGTAAAGTTTATACGAGATAATGTATTAAACAATACCTTGGTCGCAATGTGCAAAAGACTTGGAGCTAATAGAGACCCCAGCCTTTTAGAATCTTATGAAAATAATATTAAAAATTCTTCCGTGGATTTCTTTAAAAGAAAAGAAATCCTCGGCGTAATTAAAGAAAACGAGGATGATTTAAAGGCCTTTTATGATAAAAATAAAGATAAATACGAAATAGGAGAAAGACGAAGAGTTTCTTTGATCGAAGTAAAAGAAGAAAAGGAGGCAGAGGAGATAAGAAAAAGACTTTTGAAAGGAGAAAGTTTCGAAGAGCTCGCTTCTAAATCAATCAGAAAAACAGGAAAGAAAGACGGGGACATTGGTTATATAGAAGAAGAACAATGGGATGCTATCGGACGAGAGGCATTCCTCATCCGAGAAGGAGAAATTTCGAAAGTATTTAAAACTAAAAGAGGTTGGGCAGTTATAAAGGTAACTGATAGTAAGAAGAGTTACTTGCCTCTTTATCCTGAGGTGGAATCCTCCGTGAGGATAGATTATAGAAAAGATAAAGCAGGGGAGATTGCAAATAATATTTTCGATCAGAATAAAGAAAAATTTGGGCTTAGGATATTGAACTAAAAAAAATGCCGAATGTGCATTGCTAAGGAGGGAAAAGTAATGTTTAAAGGTAAAAACCTATGTTTACTTTTAGTATTTGCGAGTATTATATTGATAAGTGGTTGTAAAAAAGAAAAAGAAACTCGAGGCAAGATAATAGCTAAAGTCGGTAAAGAGTCTTTCACAATTGAAGATTTCATGCAGCAGGTTCCTGCTCAAATTTTGATACAGACTTCAGCCAAAGAGAGAGAGTTATTATTGGAGAGCTGGGTGGCTAATGAAATAGTATATAAAGAAGCGGTGAAAAAAGGCTTTTTGAAAAAACCTGAATTACAAGAAAGAATTGAGCAATTTAAGAAACAGTTGCTTACCAACGCTTATCTGCAGGAGATTCTTAAAGAAGTTCAATTTATCTCTGACTTGGAAGCGAGGGGTTATTTCGAAAGATACAAAGAGGATTATAATTCTGTAGTAGAAGTTTCTCATATATCTTCAAGCTCAAGGGAAGAGGCAGAGGAAATTCGTTCTAAGATAGAGAAAGGTGTAAGCTTTGCCGAGCTCGCAAAAGAATATTCGACTGACAGTGAAACAGCAGATAACAAAGGTTATTTGGGTTCATTTAGAAGAGGTGAACTTGCCGTGTATCCCCTTTTCGAAGAAGCGGTTTTTTCGCTAAAAAAACCAGGGGAAATATCAGATGTGGTGGAAACGGAATTCGGCTATGACATAATAAAATTGCATTCGAGGAAAAAATCACCGGTAAGCTATGAAGACGTCGCTAAGTCGATAATGTTGAAATTGAGGACGGAAAAATTCCAAAAGAGGTCAAAAGCGCTTGTTGATTCATTGAAAGAGGTATATTCTTATGAGGTTTTTCCGAAGGTTTTAGATAAGGAGATGGGTATTCCTTCGGTCTCGCCCGATTTGCCTTCTTCTTTAGAAGAATAATGGTTATACTTTTTTTATTCCTGGCTTTTGACGAGCTTATTTGTGTGGTTGATAGAGAGCCAATAACCAAGGGAGAGTTGAGTTATGTTTCAACATTTTATCCCGGAGTAGATTATGAAGATTTGCTCGATAAGATGATAAACGATAAAGTTATACAGTATCTTGCAGAGGAAGAAACGTTGAAAGTAACCGAAGAGGAAGTTTCTCGGATGAGAGACCAGTTAGCTTTGAGCACACCGGCTCTTGCTTCTGTCCTTGGGGAAGATGAATATCTTAACGAAATTTATAATGAACAAATAAAGATTCAGCTTTATACTAATGAACTTATGAGCGTTAAATTCAGAGGTAGGTTGAGGGCTTCCCCAACTGAAGTCCAAAAGTTTTATCAAGACCGTGGAGATTCGCTAATTATGCCGGAAACCGTGACTCTTGAGAAAATACAGGTTCCTGTTTTACCGGAGGAGGATAACCGTCTATTGGAAAAAGCAGAAAAAATACTGGCTGAATATAAAAGTGGAGTGGATTTCGTTTCTCTTGTGAAAAAATATTCGGATGATGCTTCAACTGTACCGTATGGAGGTAAGCTGGGTAAACTTGCTCCGAGCGATTTACCTCATCATCTTGTGGGAGTACTTGAACTTGAAGAAGGAGAAGCCGGAATTTTCGAGTCTCCTACCGGTTATCATATTATAAAGTTGGATGAGAGGCAAGGTATAGATCTCGTTATTTCGCAAATATTACTTAAGTTCGATTTCAAAGAAGAAGAACTTAAAACAGCAGAAGAAAGAGCTTTAAAAGTAAAGAAGGGATGGGCTTTAGGAGATTCGGTTTTTTCTTACCCGATAGAAACAGTGGGTCCTTTACCGGTTCCTGCTCTCCCTCCGGCAGTTTTCTCTTTGATTGATACGATGAATTTAGGTCAAGTGAGCGATCCAATTTTAGAAGGAATGTATTTCCATTTATTTAGGGTGAAAGACAGGGAAGAAAGCAGAACACCTGATCTTGCCGAAATAAAAGACAGATTAAGCAATTTGTTGATGCAACAAAAAATGATGAAGTTGTTAAATGAATGGCTTGAGGCAGAAAAAAAGCATATATTTATCAAAAAAATATGAACAGAAATCGTCGTACGATCTTTGTAAAATAAGTAGAGGAAAGTTTCACAAAAAGTAAATGATTGGAATTACTCTTGGAGACCCTGGAGGGATTGGAATCGAGGTTACTCTTAAAGCGCTCTCTACTTTTAAAAAAGGTTTCACCGTTTTTGGCAATAAAAAAGCAATTATATATTACTCACAGAAATTAAACCTTAAGATTCCAGAAAAAGTTGAAATAGTTGATATTGAGGGTGATTTTGATATGGGGAGAGTAAGCGAAACAAATGGTAGAATTGCCTATAAATCTATCATAGAAGCGATAAAAGCCGCAAAAGAGAGATTGTTAAGGGCAGTAGTTACAGCTCCCATAAACAAGAAAGCTCTTCATCTTGCCGGTTTTGAATATCCGGGGCATACCGAAATATTCGCAGAAAATTTTTCCTGCAGGAATTTCGCGATGATGATGGTTTCATCTAAAATGAAAATAGTTTTCTTAACTACTCATATGCCTTTGTCTTCTATTCCCCTATTGCTCTCAAAAGAACTTATTATAGAAAAAGTACGCCTTGCAGGAAAACATCTAAGAGATTATTGGAATTTGCGGCAACCTTCTTTCGGAATTCTCGGCCTTAATCCTCATGCAGGGGATAATGGTTTATTTGGGGGAGAAGAGGAAGAAATAATAAAACCTGCGATAGAAAAGTTACAAAAAGAAGGCTTTGATATAGAAGGTCCTTTTCCCGCCGACTCATACTGGAATTATCAGAGTAAAGATTGTACAATTGCATTATATCATGACCAAGGGATGATACCTTTCAAAATGAAGAGCTACGGAGAGGGAGTAAATGTTACAATAGGTTTACCCGTACCCCGGACTTCACCTGATCATGGCACCGCTTTCGATATAGTGGGTAAAGGTATTGCAAACCCGAACAGTATGAAAGAAGCTATCAAAGTAGCTGTTAAAATGGCAGATGTTGGGACTTCTAATATTAATATCATATCTTAATCTTTCTAATTTTCCCGGAGATATTTACTACCGGGAGGAGATCTCACAATATTCCTCTTTATCCGATGATTTTCTTATTGTTAATTATCGTTACGGCGAATATTTCTTATATTTAGAGCCTGGGGGAAATCTTACGGATTGGGGTAATGAGTCTTTTAATAAGAACTTTAGAACATTTCTCGCCGAAAGGATACGAAAAAGGGCAAGATCATCTAGAGAGAGAACAGGAGAAGGATTATTCCCCGATATAGATCTAAACTTAAAGATGCCCAGAGGTTTATCTGCTATCTTGGGTGAAGGAGGGCATATAAAAGTAGCTGGTTTCGAGGAGATAGATGTGGAGGTAAAACAAAACAGGCAGACTTATGGAAGTCAAGGGTCTTATTCTTCCTTTCCCCAGATTATACTAGATGAGAGGCTTAAAGCAGAAATAAAAGGCACCGTAGGAGAAAAATTGCATGTTGATATAGATCACGATTCGGAAAAATCCGAACAGGATAACGTGATGAAAATTTGGTATGGTGGTGGGGGGGGTATGGACTCTGAGGTTGAGGACGATATAATACAGGAACTGCATCTGGGCAGAATCGAAGAAACCGGTAGAGAAAAACTGTTTGGGATAGCGACGAGAGGAAAAATAGGTTCCACTTCATTTTCTTTAAGCGCTGGTAAGTTGGAAAGTGATGCAGTAACTGGCAGTAACAGTGTAAATATAAGTAGTAGCACAATAACCAAAAATGAAAGAGATTATTTACAATATGAGTACTTTTATACTGGATTGCCGCACGTTTCAGATTCTTTAATATCGTACGGCCTCTTCAGAAGCACAAGCGGAACGGTAAAACCTTCCACTTTAGTGAAATTTGATGGTGATACTATTGGAGAAGTTTATATGGTGGAACTTATCGACAGGGTGGATTATGAATTAGGTGAATTTTTAATGCAGAATAAACCCCCTTTGCCTTATTTTCACATCTTAAATCCATACAGTATAAGTAATCATAGAGTAGGCGTTTATTTGATTTTTTTTAATTCTTCAACAGGGAGAATCGATACACTTGGAAAGATCAAAAGAAATGCTGCGGAACCATCAATAATAGATTCACTTACTCTTTATCAGCTAAAATCACTAGACCCTCTCCCAAGCGATCCGTCATGGAATTATCAGATGCGAAATATATATCGGTTTGGAGTAACGGAGCCCTCGAAGATTGAAGTTGAGATTCATAAGATTGTTTCCGGTGGGAATGATATACTAACGGATAGTGCAGGAGTTGAATATGCTCATCTTCTTGGAATTACTACAGAAGGAGGTCATGTTATCTCTTCTCAAATATTATGGGAGGATGGTTGTCTTATTTTCCCGGACCGGTTTCCTTTTTTAAATCCGGGATTGGGCGCGGACACGGTTCCGGAAATATACAGAAAGAAGGAACTTGAGTCTGATGAGGGGGAGAACTTTGGTGTTGTAATTACAACAACATCATCATCGTCAGGAAATTTTAGACTGCAAAGCAGCGGACAAATTATCGAATACTCAGAGAAGTTGACAGTAGAGGGAATAACTCTCATCCGTGGTGAGGATTACACAATAAATTACTTGACGGGAGAAGTAGAGCTGAAACCGGAAGCGGGGTTACCTCCCGACGCTAAAATAAACTATACGTTTGATTATCAACCTTTCATTTCTTTTGATTCAAAATACAAAGCCGGATTAAACATTAAGGCAACTCCAATTGAAGATAGCAAGCTTGGGCTTGATCTTGGCTTTCTTTCTCGTTCAGATAAAGGTATTTTTCATCCTCCTGTAGGAAAAGAACCTTCGAACATTACGTTGGGTAAGGTGGATTTCTCTTTGAGCAAAGAGCCTGAATTCCTGAGTAAGGCATTCGGAAGCTTGCCTTTGGTAGACGAAGACAGTAAGTCACACTTTAATATAGACGGTTCCTATGGGTTTTCCCTGCCAAACCCGGCAACAAATGGAAAGAGCTATCTGGATGATATGGAATCGATTGATCTGCCAGTTCCTTTAAATTTAGGTGCGCGTGCATGGTATTACTGTAGTCAGCCGGACAGTTCAGTTGATATTAACGAACTTAGAAAATTGGACTGGTTTACTGATAGTTATTATCCTCTGAGCAGAATATTCCCCGAATATGCGGATGTTTATTCGAGCGACAGATGGGCTAAAGTATTAGTGCTATATTTTCGCCCGGATAATACAGAAAATTGGGGTGGAATTATGCGGACCTTTAGTCGAGGTGGACAGGGACAAAATCTCTCTCGGAAGGATTTTCTTGAAGTTTGGATCAAAGCAGAGGAAGGAGAAATGATATTTGAAATGGGAGACAGAATGGATGAGGATTTAATAAGATGGGGCAGGGGTTCTACGGGGGCCGATTCGATTATCCCTCCGAATGGGAAATGGGACTCAGAGGATAAAAATCAAGATGGGGTAAGACAGGAAGGAGAAGATACAGGGCTTGACGGGATTAGAATGGACGACGATGATTGGACCTACGATCCGGATTCTTTAGATGATGGGGTTGATGATTATAAAGATGATCCTAAATCTTTCGTTGATTCATTAAAGATGCACAACAAGGAAGATAATTTTACACTGGAATCGGAAGACTTAAATGGGGACTACACGTTTGAGAGAGGTAATAGCTTCTTCAGATATAGAATAGACCTGTCTTCTTCTAGTAAGTATTTGGCTAAAGAGGGATTAAACGGGTGGAAAGTTTTTGTTTTGCCTCTTAAAGATTCGTTATCCTTTGAGAAAATAGGTAATCCTTCTTTTGAGAGCATTTCGTATACCAGGATTTGGTTTAAAGGAATGGATGAAGACACGAGGATTACTATAGGGAAAATAGAAATGGTAGGTAGTAAGTGGGAAGATAAGGGAATACGTCTTGTTTCAAACGACTCATTAAATCCTTCCGGGGGTTACTTCAGAGCCGGTTCCCGAAATACTCTTGAAGATGAGAATTATGTCTCTCCGGTAGAGAGGATAAAGGAACCCGGAACCTATACTCTTCAAAAGGAACAATCTCTTGTGTTGGAAATAGATTCCTTGCTTGCTGGTAATTATTGTCTCGTAGAAAACTATCTTGAATTACCAATACAGAATGTGGGGAGAGGTTACGATTTTCGTCTATACAGTGCATTGGAGTTTTATACAAGATATGAAGGAGGCGCCAGCGATTCCGCCGAAGTATTTTTACGTCTTCTTACAGATTCCACAAATTATTACCAGTTCAAAACTTTTGCTTATCAGGGTGATTGGAATACCGTTAAAGTCGTTTTTGATAAATTCGCAGATTTAAAAATTAACGGTGATACGATAAAAGGAGAATATTCTCTTAAGGGGGATCCTTCTCTTCAGAGTATTGCTTTTTTACAACTTGGGGTTGTAAATAATACCACTGAAACACTCAAAGGTGAAGTTTTGATAGATGATATATTTCTTAAAGGGGCAGATAGTAGAATGGGGAGTGCCCTTGATCTTTCTGTATCTACTAATGTAGGAGATCTTATAACAGGTCTTTCCTATAGTATTGAAAGAAAATCTTCCAATTACAAAAGTCGTTTAGATGCTTTAAGAGAGTTAGGAGATAAAGAAGTAAATTCTAATAGTTTCAGGGTAACAGCAGATGCCGGTAAATTTCTGAACAAGGTAGTCAGCTGTCCGGTTACTCTTAACACCAGGAATAGACACGGGACTCCGATCTATAGAGTTAATTCTGATGTTGCTCTACTGCCGGAAGAAGCCGAATCACTGACAGATGAAGAATATTCACGTGATATTACTTTCAGCATTTCAAGACATTCTACGTCAGATAATTGGTTTTTAAAAAGCACAATTGATAACTTGAGGTTGAGCGGTTCTTACAGAGAAAGTGAAAGTTTTAGTCCTCTAAAAAGTGCCGACACGGTCAGTAGTACAACAGGTTCGGTAAGTTACAGATTGCCATTACCTAAGCTTTCTCTTCCTGTTTTTGCAGGGAATTCATCTTCTCTGCTTCCGCAAGATATCGAACTCAGGACCTCTTATGAATACAGTGAAAGTAAAAGGTACAATTATAAAGACTCTCTGTATGAAGAGGTGAACGTACCTTTCAAAAAGGAAATTACACGTTATGCGGGTCTGAAGTATAAGCCAATAAGGTTGATAGATTTAGATTATTCAATAAGTGCCAAAAACGATCTCCGAGAAAGAGAATCGTTTTCCGAGAATTTTTCTTTAAGAGATCTGGGACAGGATGCTTCCTTGAAAGAGGAAATTAGTGCGGCTCACCGGTCCGATCAATTCGGGATTAACAATATAAATGTAACTTATAGAACTATGTTCAATCAAAATCACGATATTGAATACTCTGGAACTCTGGGGGATTCTCTTGACGTCCGTAAATGTAGCCAACAAAGAACCATAAGAATAAATGATAATTTGCAATTAGGCTCAATATTAAAGAGAATTCCTCTGATTTCAAGGTTCTCTGGGAACATATCTCCCGTAAAGATGTCAGCTAATTTTACAAAAGACGGGACCTTTGCTTATTTGAATTCTAAACCGGATTACAAATTTAGATACGGTTTAGATCTTTTGCCAGAATCTTCGCTTTTCGAACGTATAGAAAAAACTGATGGAGGATATTTTAACGAAATTTATTCATTATCTTCCGGATTATCTTCTACCAAAATTGATTTAAGAATAGATTGGAGGTTTTCTATCAATAGACCCGATGAACTTCAGATTGAGAATACGCAGACTCCAAGAAAAACCGAAAAAGTGACTTTTCCTGATATAGATGTCGACTTCCCAAATATTCAAAAATATATACCGTTTTTGAGAAGATATGTGCGGAGGGCAAATATTTCTGTGTCATTTAGTAAAGATTCCCTATCCGTTAGGGGTCTTGGTGATAAGCCATACTCTGAAGGCGAGTCTTCGCTTAATCTCTCACCGCGTCTGGATATAGATTTTAAAAATGACCTTGGAGTGAATATAACTTTTCAATATGGTAAAGATAGAATTTACCCTGATTCGAAACTTAATACATATGGAAGAACAAAAGGTCTAAGAGTAAACTGTAACTACAGGCTGAAACCTTCAAGCGCAGGATTCCCTTTGCTTTTCTTCGGAAGAATTAAGTTTGATAAACCAGTAAATATAGGTGCTTCGTTTGATTATAAAGATTACTTAAGATATAGTGTGGATAGTTATGGAGAACGAAGAGATCTCGCAGATAATCGTAGCTTCGATTTTAACCTAAATGGTAACTATACTTTCTCGGACATGGTATCCGGAGGATTATCAATCAATTTCAGATACTACCTCAACAGGATGGTAGAAAATACATCTTCTACCAGCTATGGAGGTAGGTTTAACGTAAAGATAAACTTCTAACTAAATATTGCTTCCCAACTCGGTTTCAACAATGTGAGGTGTTATAAATATCAAAACTTCTCTTTTTCTTTCCTCACTCGTAGTATGTCCGAAAATTAATCCCAAAAGAGGAATGTCTTTAAGTATTGGTATACCGGTTTTCTTCTCTGTAATAGTTTTAGTGTAAAATCCTCCTATCACAAGAGTCTCCCCGTTTTTAACAAGAGTCTCGGTTTCTGAACGGGTTTCGGTGATAACTTGGTTTTCACTTCCAGGCACAACATCGCTCATTTCTATACCGATTTCCATTGTAATATCACCGGCTGAATTTATATGAGGAGTAACTTTTAATTCGATACCAGCCTGATACCACCTTTGTATGGGCTGACCATTAATATCTAATGTTGTTAATGCAAATCTCTTACCCCCAAAGATAATTGCTTCTTTGTTGTTTACTGTCGTGACTCTGGGGTTGGAGGTAATGTCGAGTCTCTGATCCTGTTCCATGGCCATCAACCTTGCGGAAATATCTCCCCAGTTTTGAATCGTTGTCACATTAACGAAAGCACCGGCTGTGGGCGCTGGAGGTGTAACATGAGAGACATCGCCCGTAACATTAAACCCGGTACTAGAGAGGTTCGTTACATCCCATTTAAGCCCCAATTCTCTTGCGGCTGTCCTGTCTATGTCTACTATTTTCGAAGTTATTGCAACCTGTAAGGTCTTTTTGTCGAGTGCTTTCACCAGACTTTCTACTTCTTTTAATCTTAATCCAATGTCGCTTACGATAATGGAATTTGTCCGTTCGTCTGTTTCTATAGTTCCTCGCTTAGAAAGGAGAGACTTTACGGCTTTTTCGATTTCTTTCGGAGTGGTGAACTCAAGAACAAATATTTCTCTTTTTATAGGTTTTGATGTCTCAATATTTTCTTGTTCTTTTGCAAAAGTCTCCGGTTTCCCGATCCTTATTACGTCATTTTCTATAATATACGTATACCCCTTTGTTTTCAGAACCAAATCTAGAGCTTCTTCCCACTCTATATTATCCAATTCAACTGTTATTGTGCCTCTTACCTCGTCACCTACTATAATGTTCATACCGCTAGCTTGAGCTATTGATCGAAGTGTTGTTACCAGATCAGCACCTTCCAATCTCATTGAAATTCTTTCTTGAGTTCCTTCGCTATATGTGTAACCGCTCTCTTCTTCCTTATATTTTTTTTCTGTACTAACTTTTCCCCCAACGCTCCAGGGAGTGAAATCCTCGCTTTCCCCGGCAAATTTAAGTGAGATTGTATTCATGCTTGGGTTGGAAATTTCGTAGCCAAAATCACCAGAGCGCTCTATAACTATTCTTGTCAGAGAAGCAGAAGAAATATAGGACAAGACTATATTGTCTATTCTTCCTCTGTTAACATTCCATAGATTACCGTCAAGAGCACTCTTGGTCTGAAGGAGATCTATAACTATCTTACTATCCATTGTAAAATCAGAACTGTTTGCATAATCAGTTAAGGTAAAAATAACTTCCGTTGTACCATCGACATTTTTCACTTCAATATCTATTAATTCTGGTTCCCCTTCAGGATTAGCCAGAATCAAAAGAGGGAGTAACAAAAACAATAGAAATACTCTTTTATACATAAATCACCTCTCTTGGTTTTTTAAAGATAAAGTAATTTTTGTTTGTTCGCCAAATTTTGTAAGTAAAAAGCTAATCGAGGAATCAGTGACATTTAAGACTTTGCCTCCGACTACCAGGTCTCCTTCTTTAAGTACAAAACCACGGGTTCCTTCTTTTACTATAGCAAGATATTTATCTTTGACCCAGATAATACCAGATAATTCTGCTAAATCAACATTTAATTTCTTCTCATGGGATTCGGAACCAATAAGCAAAGGAGCGAATGGATCCGGGTTTCCCCTATCTGAATAGAAAGCCCTTACCCAGTTGAGTGCTTCGCCGATATTTTCCAGGGAATCTATAATAGTGCTATCAGTTTCTTCTTCAACTTCAACTCCCTCTTCCTTTTTTTCTTTGTTCGCAGCCGTTATAATATTAAAAATTTCTGCTTTCTCAGGAGATGCAGCGTTCTTACCAGGAGAAAAAACCTTAACAGTTTTTGCCAGGATTTCATTAAAGATATTTCCTCCTTCTCTGCTGCATCCCGATAGGATGGAAAAAGTAAAGATAATTAAAATAATTTTAAAGGATACTTTATCCTTCAATTTTCCCTCCTTTTGTTACGTAAGTCAATAGATTAAAAGAAGCTGAAATTTCAAGTTCTTCTTCTTTAGCTTGAACAGGGTTTAACTTTAAATCTCTTACGTTAACTATTCGTTCCATGTTATTCAAACCCGCCATAAAGCTGCCTATTTTATGGTAATTTCCCTGAACTTGCATTTCAATTCTGATTTCGTCATATTTTTCCTTTGAGGTTCGGCCCAGAGGCTTGAGATGTTTAATTTTTACTTCGTTCTTTGAGCTCTCTTTGGTCAAGGTAGTAAGTAACGTAGAAATACTCGCTTCTGTTGGCAACATTTTTTTGGCCTGATTCCATTTGGCGGAAACAATCTTGAGCTTTCTTGCAGCCTCTTTTTTTCTCTTAACCACCGTAATTGTTTTGCTCAATTTAGCTTCTAATTCTTCATATTCTTTTCTCTTTACAGCTATTTTTTTGCCTTTTTCTTTTATTACTGTGAAATACATACCGAAGCCGATTAAAAGAGCAAGAACAATTACAATTATGGAAACTTTCATTCCTTTCAATTTGTACCTCCGTAGGTTATACTACCTGATAACTGAAAACCTATTACAGAGTGTTCTTTTTCCTCGCTTTCCCTTATTTCGTCTAATTTCACGTTATTAAAGTAAGAAGAGCTGTTTAGTCTATCCATAAAATTTGAAATCATATAATTGGAGAAAGTCTTTCCGTTTAACTTGAAGTTACGGCCATTTTCCTCAAATAAAACAAGCCACATATAATCGGGTTTCAATTTGTTTAATTCGTCCATTACATGGAAGTATAAAGCGCGACCCTCATTTAGATTCTGGACAAGTACTACCCATTCTTTTAATTCCTTTTGTTGCCTTTCTATATCTTCCACCATTTTTCTTTCTTTCTCAAGCTCCTTAAGTTGTTGTTGGGCTTCTGCTATATTGTTATTAAGCCTTCGTAGTTCTCTATCTTTACTGAAATTTAACCATGCTACTAGCCCTATGGAAAGGAACAATAACAAAATGGAAAAAATCATATCTAATTTAGGAATGCGCAAAGTTGGTTTTCTAAATTTGACTTCTTTTACTTTTTTCCTTTGTTCTTCAGGTACCAGATTGACTTTTATCATTATTATAACCCCCTAAGAGCTAAGCCTAAAGCCAGGGCAAGTACCGGAGCTTCTTTTTGTATTGGAGCTTTAATAAACGGAGATTCGCTGTCGTATTCAAATTTGATAAATGGATTTATAACCTCTGTGTGACCGCCAAATCTCTCTTCTAAGAATTGGGGTAACCCTGAAATAAGACTTCCGCCGCCACTTATAACAATTTCATTAAAGTTCTCAAAACCCTCTGGAAGATATGGCAATATTCTTTCAATAGCGACTCCCAAATCATCCTGAAAACTTTCCATGGCATTCTGATACGCATATTGATCTATATCTTCTTTTTTGCCGGATTTGATTATTTCGATAGCTCTTTCTCCGTCTATTCCGGCTTCTCGTTGTAATGCTTGTATTAAATTGTTGACCGATGTAGAAACTGAACGTGTAAAATGATTTACCGGACCAGAAATAAAACTCATTGTAGTTGACTGAGCTCCTATATCAAAAAGCCCTACTAATTTATTTGGGTTAACCGTGTAGTTAAACTCGAATATATTCTGTAGTGAGAAAGCAGCAATATCTAGTATTATGGGTTCAAGACCAATTTCTCGGAAAAGATTCATCCTTGCTTCTACAGTATCTCGTTTTGCGCCTACGAGGAGAACTTCCATGGAATCTTCTCCGGCGTCGGGGTTAACTATTTCGAAATCAAGAGTAATATCCTCTATATCATAGGGTATGTACTGCTCCGCTTCCCATTTGATCTGTTCTCTGGCTTCAGTCTCGTTCATTTTGGGCATTTTGATCTTCTTAACAATAATGTCCCTTCCGGATATACAACTGACAACCTGCTTGTTGTCTACTTCCAAAGTTTCGAGATTTTCTCTTATCGCATCCAGAACTGTTTCTCGATCCATCATTTCTCCGTCTACAATAGCATGAGAGGGTAAAGAAGTTATATTGCATTTAGTCATTACAGGCCTTTTTGCACTCCCTTCAACCACCACCGTCTTAACCGAATGGCTACCTATATCCATAGATAGTATCGAACTCTTCTTGAACATAAATACCTCTCTTATTTGGTCTTAACGTAATTATAAGTTATATTATAGGGTTTGTCAAGTCCATTACGGCATATCTTAGCTTCGATACCATAAAAATTCATCTACGCATATTAAAATGTTCCGTTTAAGTTCCAGTCGGCAGATGAATATTTCAAGAGGATTTTCTTTTTTAGAGGGTTTTTGTTGAAACTCTCAAAAGAGATATTAAAGCTGTTTTCAAAGGCCTTAATTATAAGGCTTTTTAACTTGTGCAACTCGATTTCTTTACCTGCGGCTATCTTGACTGTAGCCATGCCTGGGTCTAAGGTAAAGCCTTTGGGATTTTCCAACATAATTGTTCCCTGTTGAAGTACTACATCTTTATTTCTATACTGCGCGCTTCCAATAATTTTTCTTTTGCCCCAGCATAAATCTGCAAGTGAAATTGAAGAGAAACACATTTCCGAATGGCGGTTTTTTTTAATTATAGTAGTCCTCCTCTTAGTTGAAGTTTTAATATTCATAATCTCAAAAGCTTTTTGAAAGGCGAGTGAGATCTTTGCGTAAGATTCGATTATATTTCCTCCAATAAATCGATTGTTCCTATGAAAAACTAAAGAATAGGTGC
This sequence comes from uncultured bacterium, assembly GCA_964418485.1. Classification (GTDB taxonomy): domain Bacteria; phylum Hydrothermota; class UBA3072; order UBA3072; family UBA3072; genus JAFGHJ01. The sequence continues at coordinate 47,560 of CAYQMH010000007.1, forward strand.
AATCAGAGGAATGAACGACCGCTCTGCCTCCGGTTCTGCGTCTGACCCACTTAATTCCTTTATTTTCTAAATCTCTGAGCCAAATTCCCGGTTTTTGATGATACCCCAGGGAAATAGAAATCGGTGAAAAATTAAAGAACCTAAGAAAAGCAGTATCCTCATTATCTACATAATCCATTAAGGATTCGTCGTAAGCCATATTAAAATATGGGTCCTTAAAACCAGTGTCTATCAAGTACCACATAATATATAGGCAATACTAATTAGAAAAGGCCTTTCTGCAATAGCCTAACTTGGAGAAGAAAACCTGCTGAAGGATAATGTAAATATAAAAAATTAAAAAGCAAAATGACATATTAAAATGTAAAAAGCCTTTTATGCTTTTGGGTGATATAATTTTTTTTGTTGTTTTTTGAATTTTTATTTGTAATTTTACATTTTGATATTTGATTTTTGATATTCCTAAGAAAGGAAAATATATGGGTATTTGATTACTCGAGGAAAAAAGAAAATTATGGAAATTTTTACAAATAAAAAACGGAACCTTTCAGTTTTTTTTTCGTCTTTAATTATGAAGAACATAACAACCTCCTTATTAAAGAATGCCCTCTCCCCTCTGAGGGCATTCTTTATAAGAAAAATGGGGTTGACAAATTAAAAATTATATATATAATATTTACTGATAATCGTGTAAAAAATCTTAAAAATGGAGTTTAAATTATGACTAAGAAAGATGTAACTGATTATGATCCTGTTGGGAGAGTTTTCCATCTGAAAGACGATTTTGATGATATGGTTAAAGATTTTTTTTCGGGTTTTTCTAATATAGGCGCTAAAAGGGGTATTTATCCTTTTCTGGATATAAGAGAAGACAAGGAGAAATATGCTATAAGTATTGAAGTGCCGGGTGTCGAAAAGAAGGATCTAAGGATTTCGGTAAAAAAAGAAAAACTCATTGTTCAAGGTGAAAAAAGAGAAGAAAAGAAGAGAGAAAAGAAGTCGTACCTCCGTGTTGAGCGTTCTTACGGAAGATTTATGAGGGCGATAGATTTGCCGATGGAGGTGGACCAATCGAAAATAACCGCCAAATGTAATAATGGTATTTTGAAGATTATTCTGCCAAAGAAAAAAAAGGGGACAGCTAAAGAAGTAGAAGTTAAGATAACCTAATGAAAGAGTAAAGTTGGAGTTATTTCTACGCTGCTTCTAATCAGGGGATAAGAAATTTTGTAAACTGGAAAGGGGGACTTTTGAATAAGAAATTACTTGTATACGGGGCTATTTTTGTCGCTTTAGTTGCGATTGCAGGCTTTTTTACAGGGATTATAACAGCCGCCAGTTTTTCTCTTACGGCAAAACCTGCGGCAAAAGCGGGAAGTGAGAATCCGGAAACCAATGCTCTGGGTGGGAAGATTTCTTTCGCTCCAATAGTTGAGAAGACTTCTCCTGCTGTAGTTTCAATAGAAGGGGAGAGAAAAGTTGTTTACAGCTCCCCTTATAATGATTTCTTTGACGATCCTTTCTTTAGAAGATTCTTCGGAGATATGCCAAGAAGAAATTGGGAGCAAGAACAGAAATGGTTGGGTTCCGGTTTTGTCGTCGAATATAAAGGAAAAGATTACATACTAACGAACAATCATGTAGTAAAAGACGCTCAACAACTAACGGTATCCTTGTCCGATGAAAGAAGATTTAGCGGAAATGATTTGGAAATAATAGGAAGAGACCCGGAAACCGAAGTTGCTGTAATCAGGATAAAGAAAGGAGGAGACTTACCCGATATTACTCCCGGAAGTGTTGATGAACTAAAAGTTGGTGATTGGGTAATTGCCATTGGTAATCCATTCGGTCTCTTTGGGACTGTAACCGCCGGTGTGGTTTCCGCAAAGGGAAGGTCGGCAGTATCTCTCAGCAGGGATATTTATGCTGATTTTATTCAGACGGATGCGGCTATAAACCAGGGAAATTCAGGAGGACCTTTGATTAACGCCCGGGGAGAGGTTGTAGGAGTAAATACTATGATTTTCTCTCAAACAGGTGGTAATATAGGTATAGGTTTTGCCGTTCCTATAGATATCGCTATGGATGTACTGGAATCGCTCGTAGAAACCGGAACGGTGGAAAGAGGATATTTAGGTATTATCCCTGAGGATCTAAGCCCTGACATTAAAAAAGCTTTAAACTATAAGCATGAAAAGGGTGTTTATGTTAAGCGAGTTGAAGAAAGAACGCCAGCAGGTAAAGCGGGTCTTGCTGAAGGTGATATAATTCTAAAAATCGATGATAAAGAAATAGAAGATGTTAATATTCTGCGAAAAATAGTGGCTGCCAAGAACCCAAACGAAAAGGTAAAGGTAACGGTTTGGAGAAATGGTAGGGAGAAAACCTTAACTGTTGAGCTGGGGAAGAGACCAGCTCCGGAAGTTTCTACCAGTTTACCTGCGGCAGGAGAAGAGTGGTTAGGAATGCAGTTACTGCCTTCTACATCAAAAGAAGCAAAAAACATCTGGGGAGATAAAGAGGTAGAAGGGGTATTTGTAAGTGAGGTAAAGGAAGGTAGTCAGGCAGCCAAAGCGGGAGTCGTAGAAAATTCATTGATAAGTCTTATTCAGGCTGAAAATCGATCGATAAAAATTAAAAATATAGAAGACGTTATAGCAGCAAAAAAAGAATTCAAGCCCCCATTGGTTCTTCTTTTGAACTTGCCAAATGGGGACGTGAGAGTTATAAGTATAGGGGAGAGTTAAAAAATAAAAAAGGTTAGAGGCTCACTTCCTGTATACCTTCAGGAGATTCAAAAATATAATCTTCTTACTCCTGAAGAGGAAAAGGAACTTGGTAGAAGGGCTCGTTTAGGAGATCAAGCCGCGAAAAGGAAATTGGTGGAATCTAATCTCCGGTTTGTGGTTTCTGTAGCTAAAGCTTACAGAAATATGGGTACCCCTTTTACAGATTTGATTAACGAAGGTAACGTAGGTTTAATTAAGGCCGCAGAACGTTTTGATGAACGGAGAGGGGTAAGATTTCTCTCTTATGCCGTTTGGTGGGTTAAACAGGCTATAATGAAAGCCGTAACCGAGCATATAAAATCTTATCGCTTGCCTATGAGCAGAGCCGGAAAAATGCTTAAAGTTAAGAAAACGAAAGAAAGAGTAACCAGGGAAATAGGTAGGGAACCTTCTATAGAGGAAATAGCTGAAGAACTGGATACAGATGTTGAAAAAATTGAGGAATCGATCAAGGTGGCCAAACACGATATCTCACTGGATGACACAATAAAAAATACCGATGATTTGGAATACCTGGATGTAATTTCTGAAGATGTGGTAACACCGGAAGAAGAGTATTACAGGAATAAATTTATAGAAGATATAAGATACAGTCTCGATAGGCTTAAGCCGAGAGATCGAAAGATCATAATTTACTATTTTGGAATGGAAGGGAAGAGGCCTCATACCCTCGAAGAAATTGGAAGAATACTCGGTGTTTCAAGAGAAAGAGTGAGGCAACTTAGAAATCGTGCCTTAAAACAACTTAGAGAAAACACTCCAATTGATGAAGCTTTCATTCCTTAAAATTATTTTAATTCCTCATGATAAGGGTCAAAACAAATGGTTGAAAATCCCTTTTTTTGTTATAATACTTATTTTTTTAATACTTATTCTAAGTGGATTTTTTTTCTTTAATAATCTTCAAAATTTTGTTAATGTGTCTTCTATTGCTTTCCTGGAAACAGACAATCAAAAGCTAAAGGGAAAAGTCGCCGACCTTAGGAGCAGAGCTGCCGAGTTCGAAGGAAAGATTGATTCTCTGCTTGAAGAGCAGTATAGAGCCTTTAGGGAACACAATATTATGGAAGAAATCCCTCAAAGTAGTTTCAATTTTTCTCCGGAGAGCCTACTGGTAATGTCCTGTTGGGTCGATTCTGTCTTTGAAGTTATTTCTGAATTTGATTATTCTATTTTGAGTTCTTTGCCTTCTATAATGCCGGTAAAAGGGCACATAATAAGGAGATTTGGAGAACAAATAGATCCTTATACCGGCAAGAAAAAACCTCATAAAGGAATAAGCATTCTCGCATCCTTAAATGCGCCGGTAGTTTCAACGGGGAAAGGTATAGTAAGACAGGTGGGTAACGACAAGGGTAAAGGTCTCTTTGTTGAAATTGTACATACTTGTGGGTTAATAAGTTCTTATTCTCATTTGCTTAACTCTACAGTGAAAGAAGGGCAGAATGTGGAAAGAGGTGATGTAATAGGTTATGTTGGTCAATCCGGGAGGGCTCCTTATCCATATCTTTATTATGAGGTAAAGAAAGATAATGTTAATTTGGACCCGGAGAATTTAATTTTTGGAGGACCTTAATTGGGAATTATTACTGAACTAAGAAAAAGAAATATACCTTCTTTGGTTCGGAAGATTGCGCAAACAGAGAATGTAAATATCGGTGTCCTGACTAAAGGGATACTCGAGGGGAAAATAGTAATAACCAAAAACGAAAAAAGGGAGAATGTGACACCAACAGGTATTGGTTACCCTCTTACTACGAAGGTAAACGCAAATGTTGGTACTTCGACTGATAAATCCGATATAAATTTTGAGGTAGAAAAAGCTATTTTGGCAGAAAAAGCAGGCGCAGACACTGTTATGGATCTTTCTACCGGAGGTGATATTAAAAAGATAAGAAAAGAAATCCTAAAAAAGACAACTATACCTCTTGGAACAGTACCGATATATCAGGCTGCAATAGAAGCCGTTCAAAAAAAGGGGGGTATAGTACACATGACAGAGAATCAAATTTTCGGAGTGATAGAAGAACAGGCGGAGGATGGAGTGGACTTTATGACCCTGCACTGCGGCGTAACGCTGGAAACTTTCGAGTGCCTTAAAAACGAAGGCAGAGTAATGGATGTTGTTTCTAGAGGAGGGACTTTACTCTTAACATGGATGCTTTATAATAATAAAGAGAATCCTCTATATACTAACTTTGACAGAATACTAGATATAGCCTCCGAGTATGATATAACTCTGTCATTAGGGGATGGTTTTCGTCCCGGAGCTATTGAAGATTCGTCTGATAGAGCTCAATTCCACGAATTGAGTATTCTTGGGGAATTAACCAAGAGGGCGCATGAAAGAGATGTTCAGGTAATTATAGAGGGTCCCGGGCATATTCCTA
>CAYQMH010000008.1:0-51637 GCA_964418485.1 uncultured bacterium
TTTTTGAAGAGCTATATAAAACCGGAAAAACAATTATAATGATAACCCATGAGAAGGAACTTGCGGAGAAAGCAGAGAAAATTGTCAAAATAAGAGACGGTGAAATCGAAGGAGGTTGATGTGATTGCTTTACTATTGCTATCATTTAATTTAACCTTAGAAGACGCAATAGAGATGGGATTAAATAAAAGTCCTATATATCTTAAAGCGAAAAAAAACTTCATAATCGAGCAAAAAAACAATTCATTTGTTTATTCTAAGGCTTTACCGAAAGTAAACGGGGGATACAGTTACATAAAAAACCGCAGCGAGCTAGGGGGAATAACTGCTGGGGATACAATAAGTAGCGGGTACAGCCTCTCTGCTTCCTGGGAACTCGGCCCCGGTAATATATTTAATTCTTTTGGCGCCCATTATAAAAACAGCTCGGCTTATTATTCATTTATCGAAGCTCAAAATGGCGTAATATACGATATTGCTTTTCAATATCTCAAGACATTAATGATGCAAAAATTGCTGGAAAGCAGAATTGCGGGCGTTGCCAGGACAGAGAAGAACTTGAATTTGGTGGAAGAAAAAAAGGCTCTTGGGCTAACATCAAACGCCGAAGTATTAAAAGCAAAAGTAGAGTATTTTCAGTCAAAAATAAATCTTCTTGACACAAGGAAACAAGCAAGAGTTTCCGCTTTGATGTTGAATAATATTTTAGGCTTATCGGCAAAAGACTCTCTTGTACTTACGGAACCTAAGATTGAATTTAAAATTCCTTCGAAAGATACGATTGAATATATGGCAATGGAAAACGATCCTCTCTACAACAAATATAAATCGGAAAGTAGTGCAGCAAGATATGATCTATTAGGCGGTACAACAGAAGACCTCTTTTCTGTTTCGTTATTCACAGATTTCCAGCATTCAGGCGATGAATTTCCAAGTTCTTCTGTTTTAAGGGATAATTACGATTACTCAATTGGATTAGCTATAACAGTACCAATATTTACTGGTTTTTCCAGATTTAATAAATACACTATCAATAGGCTAAAAAAGGATCTAGCGGATATAAACTTATCTGATAGGGAGAGGGTTTTGAAGGTGACAGTAGAAGATGAGTGTTTAAGCTTTCAAGAAACAAAAGAAAAACTTGAACTTGCCAGCGTAACTCTGGATTTTGCAACGGAAAGCCATCAAGCAACAAGCGAAAGGTACACCCTTGGAGAAGCCTCAATAATAGAATTTTTGGAGGCGGAAGAGGACTTACTTGAAGCAGAGTATTCTATGACCCAGGCGCGGTTCGACTGGTATCTTTCTGTTTATAAAATTAAGAGACTGACAGGAGATTTAATAGTGGAATAAATTAAAGGAGGAAAAAATGAAAAAAAGCTTTAAAAAACCATCGCTTATATCTATATTTCTGACTTTTCTTTTAATACCTTTAGCCGGAGAAAGCTCATATAGATATAAAATGGAGTCCAGGGAAACTTATAACGTAAAACCCGGGACTAAAATGATAGTATCAAATCGAAACGGAAAAATCGAGATCCAGAGGTGGGACAAAGATGAAGTTGAAATTTTCTCGGTTATCGGATCAGATAGAAGTATGAAAGAGTTGACCAGGGTTAAAATCGAGGTTTCCGTAGATGAAGACATGGAAATTACGACAAGGTATTCTGGAGAAGATTCTAAAGAATCGAAAGAAAGAGAGAATAACTTTGGCATCTGGGATTTTATTAAATGGGTAACGAAGGGGAAGTATACGGGACATAAAATTGCCGTTGACTACGAAATTAAGGTTTCTGAGTACGTTGTTGTTTCTGAAGTGAGGACGTCAAATGGGGAAATAGATTTAAATGGGACAAGGGGACCTTCAGAGTTAAGCACGACAAACGGAAAAATTGAAGTTGAAAACGTGGAGGGAAACATAGAAGCTTACAGTACTAACGGAACAATAGAAATTGAAAAGGTAAATGGTTTTGTAACCGCTAAAACAACGAATGGCAAAATAAGAGTTAAAAGTGAAAGCATAAAAGAATTAAAAACCACAAATGGAAACATAGACGCAGAAATGAAAGGTATAGAAGAAGGAGTCACAGGAATTAGAACAACAAACGGTTCAATAACAATAGGCTTGCCTGCATCACTTAATAGTGTTATCGAATTAAGCACCACTAATGGGGGAATCGATTTAGACGATATTACCCTAGAGGTTATTTCACAACATCAAAACAAATACATCAAAGGCAAAATGGGGGAAGGCGGACCGGAAATACACGCAAACACTACAAACGGAAGCATAAAGGTAAAAAAATTGTAGAAAAACAGAATCCAGGAGCCGGAAGAAAATTTCTTAGTTTAATAGTTTAATTGTTGAATGGTTGAATTGTCCCCCATCCACACCCTTTTTACTATTCGACTATTTTCTTAGTTGACTATTTGACTTAGATTTGAGGAATCTAAACCCCCTTGACAAATTCTACATTTGTAGCATATTTTACTACAAGTGTAGAAGAAAAATAGGAGGGTGGATTGAAAACGTTAATTGGAGTGTCTTGTAGGTTTGTGTTTTTTGCAAAATTTTTATTTCTAAGGTTTATTCTGTTGTGCGTTGTAGTTTTTCAGTCGACATTGATGGCTTCCGATGTAGAAGTAGAAAATAGTAAAAAGGTTCCCCGCAGGGTTCCACGAATCAATACCGAAGTCAAGGTAGACGGATATCTTGACGAAGAAGCTTGGGGTGAGGCGCTTAAGATTGATGCGAATATCGAAGTCGAACCGGGTGAGAACATTCCCGCACCTGTTAAAACCGAGGTATATATGGCCTATGATAACTCAAAAATATATGTTGCTTTTAAGGCGTTTGATCCGGATCCTTCAGAGATCAGAGTTAATTATTGCGATAGGGATAACATATGGAATGACGACTGGGTTCTTATTCTGTTTGATACCTTCAACGACGAAAGGAGATGTTATGATTTTGGCTGCAATGCGTTAGGAGTCCAGGCAGATATTATTGAAAGCATCTCAGGCGGCGGAGGTTCATGGGATGCAATTTGGGAGTCTGATGGACGTATAACCGAGGAAGGATATATAGTTGAGATGGCTATACCGTTCAGTTCATTAAAATTTCCTCGCAAAGAGGGTGAGCAGATATGGGGTTTCGATGCGGTGAGAAGTTATCCCAGAAACGTACGACATCATATCGGCGCCTTTCCGAGAGACAGAAACAGTAATTGTTATTTTTGTCAGCTTGAAAAATTAACAGGTTTCAGCGATGTGATACCGGGAAGAGATGTTGAACTTGTTCCAACATTTACATCCATAGTGATCCAGGAAAGAGAAATTGACCCTCTAGGGCCGTTTGATAAAGAATATTCGAATGAACCAGGTCTCACTTCAAGCTGGGGCCTCACAAATAATCTTAAATTGAGCACAACACTCAATCCGGATTTCTCGACAATCGAAGCTGATGTAATACAGGTAGATATAAATAACCCTTTTGAATTATGGTATCCTGAAGAACGTCCTTTCTTTCTCGAAGGAGATGATTTTTTTGAAACAAGTATCAATGCAATTGATGCAGTTCATACAAGACTCTTAGCCGACCCAAATTTTGGGGTTAAATTAATAGGGAAAGAGGGTAAAAATACAATAGGTTTTTTCTCGGTTCAGGATGCTGTCACGAACTTGGTTGTCCCATCTTTGTATGGTTCTGACTCCGACACCTTGGATGCACGATCCTACGGTACTGTTCTAAGATACCTCCGTGATTTCGGAAAATCTTCAAATGTCGGTTTACTAATAACCGATAGGGAAGGAGAAAACTATTACAACAGAGTTCTGGAACTTGACGGCATATTACGTCTTGGGAAGGAAGATGATATTGACTGGCAGATCTTGGGGTCAAGAACCCTGTATCCGGACAGAATTTCTTTAGAATATGATCAATCCACAGAAGAATTTGGAGGAAAAGGTATTGCCATGGAGTACTCGCACAGCACAAAAAAGTACAACTTTTTTTGTGAATATCAAGATTTTAGTCCCACTTTACGCTCGGATCTTGGATTTGTAAATCAAACAGGATACAGATATGGCGAAATAGATGGAAATTATATATGGAGAGCCGGCCCGGAGCATTGGTTTACCTGGATAAATGTCTATACTGGCGTCGAATTTCAAAAAGATTACGACGGAAACACAATGTATAAAGCACTTAATGGTACTTTTAATTACAACGGTCCACTCCAATCATACTTCGGCGTTTCGGGAAGACTCTCAAAAGATCGCTACGAGGAGGAAGAATTCAAGACAAGTTTTTTAAATTATTGGGTCGGAGGTCAGCCTTCAAAATGGTTCAGTTTTAACTTATGGGGCGTATTTGGCGATCAGATAGATTATGATAACACCCGCCAAGGCAAAGGTTTTCAATTGGGCGTTAGCGGCACTTTAAAAATCGGTCCCCGCTTATCGGTATATCTTGACCACTACTATGAACGTTTAGACGTAACAGGCGGCAGGCTCTACACAGCCAACAGGGAGTATATAAAGTTGATTTATCATTTTAACGAAAGGATCTTTATTCGAACGATTTTTCAATATGCCATTTATGAGAAAGCCCCCTCTCTTTACATAGACGAAGTTACTCCCGAAGAACAGGAACTACTTACTCAGATTCTGCTTTCATATAAAGTTAACCCGCACACCGCCTTATATATAGGATATTCAGATAACTATTATGGAGATGACAATACAGATGTAACACAAACCGAGAGAAGTCTTTTCGCAAAAATCGGATACGCATGGATGTTTTAGTATAGAAAGGGGGATATATGGATTTAACAAAAGCTGAATGGCAAATAATGAATGCTTTATGGAAAAAATATCCTGCTTCTGTAAGAGATGTAATCGAGAATCTGGAAGAAGATGTGGATTGGGCATATACAACCGTTAAGACAATGCTCGATAGACTGGTGAAAAAAGGAGTACTTAAAGTAAGTAAAGAACGTAACGTTAGTATGTATGAACCGATTGTTTCTCAGAAAAAAACAAGACAGGTAGCTATAAAATCCTTTGTAAACCAGGCTTTCGATGGAGCAGTAGGAAGTTTAATGCAGCATCTTCTTGCAGAAGAAAAACTATCAAGAAAAGAAAGGGAAGAATTAGTCCGCATTTTAGAAGAGGAGAAGGAAAATGGTTGAGCAGTTCAAGTTTCGATGGAGAAGAAATGTCTTGGTTTTTGCAACCTTTATTCTCGTAACAATATGCGTTCTTTCGATGTCTAAGGCAGAATTTGCAGAAACTGTAGAAAATGTGACAGAACTGGAAGAAAAAATTACAGCAGAAATAGACAATATAGGAAAATTGCTGGAGGAGCTCGATTTTTTAAAAGAAAAACTCCAAATACTTCATAAAAAAATAGAAGAAATAAACAATAGAGGAATAGACTCATTAGAAGTAGTATTAAATCAGAAAGTAGAAGTTTTAGAAAGTAAGATAAAAGAGCGACTATGGGTTTTAAAAGAAAATGAAAAAGAGTTGCAAGAAATGAGCAAGGATATAGAAATATGGAAAAGCCAGGATTTAAATAATGGTATGGACAGTTTATATAAAAGTCTCTATAAAATATATAAAGATTCTCTTTATATTAAACTTCCTATGTTAAAACCCGGTACTGATTCTATTTGTTTTTCTTCAGACTCTTTCGCCCATATGAAAAGTGGTTCCGATTCTCTCTTGCTTCAAGTTGACAGTTCTATTTCTACCCATAAATAGGTCCAATAGGATTCGAGGGTTCAAGGTTTCCAGGGTTCGAGTAAAAAACAACAAAAAATCAGCGCCTATCCGTGTAAATCCGTGACTAATTCCTTGGGTGTGGGGATGGGTAAGTAAACAAAAAATCCTTTTAAATCTGCGTTTATCTGCGTCCTATTACTTGCTGTGGGGAAGGGATTCTAACTCCCATCTCCTGGATTCTGACTTCTTTTTTTATATCAAATCAAGACACTTTTCGTAGAAAGCTCTGTAATCGGTTTTTGTCGGATCTTCAGTATCAAGTCTAAGAAACTCCATTGCGTCTCTGGGATGTAAATTTAATATCCCGGCTACCATATAAGGGATATTATATCCCCACGTTATTTCTTTCTGTAATGGCATGATATGTTTTCCTATAACATCTATGATTGGCCTTATATCGAATTTAGGATTCTTAAGGAAAGACATTAAAAGTTCCAGAGGGCAGTTGCCCGCGGCTCTTCCAATTCCATACAAAGTACCATCTACGTAGTTTGCCCCCCTTATTATACCCTGAATTGTGTTGGCAAAGGCGAGCTGTTGATGATTATGACAGTGCACACCTATTTCTCTGTTTTTGATGTACTTCTTATACTTATCATAATAGAAATCAATATCTTCACTATACAGAGCGCCAAAACTATCCACTATATACACAGCAATTACTTTTGTTTCTTCCTGTATCTGAGCAAGCGCTTCGTCCAGCTCCCAATCTACCGCATGAGAAATTGCCATAACGTTTATTGTCGCTTCGTAACCGTTGTCAGTCGCAACATTAGCGGTTTTTATTGCCGTATCAATATCTTTCACGTAAGTAGCAACCCTGATAATATCGACCACGCTTTGTTCTTTAGGCTTTATATCATCGATTGTGCTCTTATGTGCGTCCATCATTACAGAAAGTTTAGTTTCGCTTTCGATGCCATCCACAATTTTTTTAAGGTCTTCGTCGCTGCAGAACCTCCAGGGTCCGTAATCGTCGGGCGAAAACATTTCTATGCTGTTTCTATAACCGAGCTCGACTACATCGACACCCGCTTCACAGACAGCTTTATAAACAGCCCTGACAGTTTCAAACGGGAACTTTGAATTATTCATCAGCCCCCCGTCTCTTATAGTGCAATCAACGACTGTTATTTCCGTTCTATACATTAAAAAACTCCTTTTATATAAAAAATTTCTTCCTGAGTATACAAAAACCTTTGAATAAGTCAAGTGATGGGTTCTGACGCAAGACTCACGAGGAGGTGCGGAGCACCGCCTCTTGACATATATGGAAATGAAATTATACTTTATCTAAAGAAGTGATGGTTAGTCGAGACGGAGAACAAAGATAGAGTTGAATGTTGGAATAAGAGAATGTTTATAGTTTAAAACCAATAAAGGGAGGAGGAAGTGGATTTACCTATGGAATATCCCAAATGTCAAAAATGTAATTTTGGCGTGCTTATCCCCCTATCGGATTACGGACAAGGTGGTGCAACAATACCATACAAAGCATGGGTATGCACAAATCCGGATTGTCATTTTCACATCCGAATAGACAACGGGGAACTCAGTTATGGTACGGGTATCGGTGTAAGCCAAAAGCAACAAAAGAGTTAAGAATTTAGAAAGATATATTGGAGCTTTCCAGAGTTTTTTCCTGTGCACTTCAAGGAATTGAAGCGAAAATTGTTGAAGTCGAGGTAAGTCTGTCAAGAGGGCTGCCCTCTTTCACGATAGTCGGGTTGCCGGAAACCGCGGTAAAAGAATCGAGAGAAAGAGTCGAATCCGCAATAAAGAGCATGGATTTCGAATTTCCACTAAAGAAGATTACTGTCAATCTTGCTCCTGCAGATATAAAAAAGGAAGGAACCTCTCTAGACCTTCCCATAGCGCTTGGTATTTTAGCTGCTTCCGGGCAAATCGATTCTGGTAAGTTGAAAAATGCTCTTATTGTTGGAGAACTTGCTCTCGACGGAAGAATTAGAAAGGTAAAAGGCGTTTTACCCGCTTCCATTCTTGCTAAGGAACATAAGATAGAAAGAATGATAGTACCTTTTTTTAATGCTGAGGAAGCAGGGGTTGTAAAAGGAGCGGCAATATATCCGGTGAACAATATAAATGAGTGTATTGACACCCTGGAAGATGGGAAAAGGGAACCTTTTTTTGTAGATCTGGACGAGATATTCAGAGAAACTTCGAAGCACGATCTTGATTTTTCGGATGTTAAAGGTCAAGATACGGCAAAAAGAGCTCTTGAAGTTGCTGTTGCCGGAGGACACAACGTTTTAATGATTGGGCCTCCCGGTTCCGGGAAAACAATGCTTGCAAAAAGAATTCCGACAATTTTGCCTTTAATGAATCTTGAAGAAGCAATTGAAACCACAAAGATTCATTCCGTAGTTGGAGCTTTGCCTTCAAAAGTTTCACTAATCGCAAGAAGACCTTTCCGCTCGCCCCATCACACTATCTCTTATGCCGGACTCATAGGAGGAGGTACTTATCCTCAGCCGGGAGAAGTGAGTTTAGCTCACAATGGAGTTTTGTTCCTGGATGAATTGCCGGAATTCAACAGAAATGTTCTCGAGGTGCTCCGTCAGCCCCTTGAAGATGGTTTTGTAACTATTTCAAGAGCCAAAAGTACAATAGCCTATCCTGCTCGTTTTATGCTTATAGGAGCTATGAATCCCTGTCCCTGCGGATATTTCGGGGATTCCTTTATGGAATGTACGTGTACTCCTTCGAAAATTGACCGGTACCGCTTTAAGATTTCAGGACCTCTGCTTGACAGAATTGATATGCATATTACTGTAGGTAGAGTTAAATATAATGAAATTATTGATATGAAAGAAGGAGAAGGCTCAAAATCTATTAGAAAAAGGATAAAAGAGTGTCGTGAAATACAGGAAGATAGGTACAAAAAAGAAAAAATATATTTTAATGCGCATCTCGATTCTAAAAAAATAAGGAAGTATTGCCAAATCGATGAAAAAAGCAGAACACTACTAAACACGGCAATGGATAAATTCGGATTTTCCGCAAGAGCTGTGAACAGAATTCTAAAAATGGCAAGAACCATTTCTGACCTGGATGGGACCAGAGAAATCGGATACCAACATATAGCAGAGGCAATACAATATAGAACTCTTGACCGGAAATTGTGGCTGACGAAATAGTAAAAATCTACTACAAATTAACTATAAATGGAACCACGTGCTTGTTCCACGGGTCTAATATATTAAGAATAGAAGGTACGATAAGTTCTGGTGTTTAGAAAAAGAAAAAAGAATAAAAAAGATAGGGATATTGAGAAACTAAAGGACGATATTTCGCTGGGAGAATCAGAGCCAGCAGGTAAGAGATATCTACAGGTATTTATATTGTTTTTAGCAGCTGGCATTATAATGACTCTTGGAGCTTACCTTAGGTGGGATAAAAGAATTATAGGAGGTGGAGTTTTTCTTTTCGCGCTTGTATCACAGGGTTGGGCAAGTCTGGTTTCTTTATTGGGAGGATTACCGATTGTAGGCGGTATTTTAGTAAGATTCCTGGCTCTTCCACTGCTTTTTCTAGTAAACAGCATCGGTAATCTACTTGCCTTTGTTGCAATTAAAATGGGCTATAAAAAAGAAATAAGAGACACAAAATTGCTCGCCTGGACATTTGCCGGCGGGCTTTTAATAGGGTTTATAATAGGAGGATTAATATGATTTTTTTGCTTTTGTTAACATCTCAATATTACTTTGAGCAAAACAAGATTCAATATAAGTCACATGAATGGTTGATGCATAAAACAGAGCATTTTCAAATATATTATTATAAGAGTGAAAAAGTTTTAGTGCCTTTCGCAGCAGATATTTTAGAAGAAAGTTATAGTAGGCTAAAAGAAAGATTTAATTATAAAGAGAGGAAAAACGAGGAGGAGATTCCAATAATTCTGTATCAGTCTCATCCGGATTTTCAGGGGACCAACGTAATCCTTGGTAGGATTCCGGAAGGCGTGGGAGGTTTCGCAGAGCTTTTCAAGAATCGTATAGTGATACCATTTAATGGGTCTTACTCTGACTTTAGGCATGTTCTCAACCATGAGTTAGTGCACATTTTCCAATACCGTATACTTTACGGCACAGGAGTAAATGCTATTAAAAGGGCAATAACTTCCAATATTCCTCTCTGGTTTATTGAAGGTATGGCAGAGTTGGAGTCGCTGGGATGGGATCAGAGTGCCGAGACATATATAAGAGATGCAGTTTTAAACAATAGATTGTTTACCATACCGGAGTTGAGTAGAATAGGTGGGTATCCTATATATAAAGAAGGACAATCTGTTTTATATTATATAAGAAGGAAATACGGTGATGAAAAAATAGGTGAAATAATGAGTAAGCTTAAAACTACCAATTCCTTTGAAGGCGCCGTTAGTAAAGCCCTGGGTATAGATCTAAATCGTTTGAATTCCGAGTGGACAAAAGAATTAAAGAGGGAGTATTGGCCTATTATTGAAGGGAAACAGTACATAGATGAAATAGCCAGACCTATTGTAACTCATAGCGGATTCGAAAATCTATATAACTACGCCCCTGCTGTATCTCCGGGTGGCGATAAAATAGTGTATTTTACCGATGAGGTCGGAGAAGTTCAGATTAGGCTTGTTTCTTCTCTTACCAAAGAAGACTTAGGGCTATTGGTAAAAGGTGGGCTTACTCCAATGTTCGAATCTCTTCATTTAATGGATGGGCATGCGGATTTTTCTCCTGATGGAGAGAGGATTGCTTTTCCTGCTATGGTGAAAGGTAGAGATGTTCTTTATATTTTAGGAGTAAAAAATAGAGAAATCTTAGAAAAAATAGAGGTGCAGTTAGATCGAATCCGGTCTCCAGAATTTTCTCCCGATGGTATGAGAATCGCCTTTGTTGGTTTGAAAAACGGGGCTTCAGATATTTATGTGTACGATCTGGAAAACAAAAATCTTATAAATGTGACACATGACAGATACTCGGATAATTATCCTGCCTGGAAAGGAGATTCTTTGTTTTTCGTGAGCGACAGACCGGAAACAGAAAACTGGGATTACAACACAACAATTTTATATGTTGCGGATTTAAAAGGAAACGTCAGAAAATATCTCTCCTTTGGAGAAAACATTATAGCTCCTGAAGTTTATAATTCTGATGTGTACTTTATCTCTTATAGGGATGGAAGTAAAAATTTATACGTATATAAATCCGATTCTTCGGTGGTGAAACAGCTGACGGATATTATAGGCTCAGTGGATGATTTTTCTATCTCGCATTCCGGACATATAGCTGTTTCTATTTATTCCGATCTGGGTTGGGATATATATTTTATTGATTCTGTAGAAGACCTGATGGAAGAAGAACCAAATTCTCCCAGAGAATTAGAAAAGGAAGAAGAAATTCCTGTGGTTCTTGCGGAAGAAGATAAAATGAGAAATGACAGAGGAGCTCCTCTTGGATTCGGAGTCGATTATTTCTCTGGGACGCTTGGCTATTATTCGGATTATGGCGTTTTTGGGTATGTGATAATAGGCCTGAGTGATATGCTTGGGAATCATCAGGTGTATGCCTTGTTTAACAATACGGATCTTTCCGAGAGTAGTTTCTATATTACTTATTTATACCTTAAAAACAGAGTGGATTTGGCAGCGTCTTTAGTCAGACAGAGAGGTTATTTTTTGTTCAGCGAAGGATGGCTTGCCGGAGATATTTGGAGTGTGGGTGCCGATGTTATATATCCTTTTGATAAATTCAAAAGAGTAGAAATCGGATTAAGTTCTTACTATCTCTCCGGAAATTTATTGGTCCCGCTGGAAGGATATCCTGGCTGGTGGGTGGAAACTCGCTCGGACCTACCGGAGTTTGGTTTGTTGGGTAATATAGCTTTGATTCAAGATAACGCGGTTTGGGGTTATATGAATCCGATAAAGGGTTTCAGAGGGAGGATTTCTTACAGTAAATCACTGGTTTACGGTGAAAATTTCTGGGATATCAGTACTGCCTCGACCGATCTTAGAAAGTATTTTTATTTAAGCAGGGGCTATAGCTTTGCCGTACGTCTTTGGTTAATGCACAGCTGGGGCAGAGATAGCGGTCTGTTTGGTACTGTCTCAATAGGAGGAGGACGTTCTATCAGAGGATATGATTATAGCACTCAAACCGGAAATACCGCGGGGCTCTTTAGTCTTGAATTGAGAGTTCCATTAATCAAGAGGTTGGATCTTGGGTTTCCTCCGATATCTTTGGGAGGTATAGAAGGAGCTTTATTCACAGATATAGGATTTGCCACTTATGATTACAAAGATTTGCAGTTTTTTACCACCGAGCATAACTGGATAAAGCTTGTCGATCCAATTATGTCATTTGGCTTGGAGTTCAGACTAAATCTTGGAATAACAATATTAAACTTCGATATCTCGAGAAGGACTGATTTGAACAAAGTTTTACCGGACTTTCATTATGACCTTCACTTTGGGTTGCCTTTTTAAATGGTTGTTGGAGTAACTGGGAATACAGGTACGGGTAAAACCGTAATTTGTGAACTCTTTAAAGAATTGGGAGCCCATCTTATATCCTGCGATGAGTTGGGATGGCAAGTTTTAAAAGACCCTAATATAATTAAACAGATAAAAGACAAATTCAAGGAAGCAATAGAAGACGGTAAAGTAAATAGAGAAAAACTTGGAATTATTGTTTTTGGGAATCAAGATATACTTAAGACGTTTAATGAAATTGTCCATCCTGAACTTCTTAAAAAACTAAAAGTAGCAATCGAATCATCCGTTAAGAAAACAGTGGTGGTCGACGGAGCCCTAATATTTGAATGGAGAATCGAAAACTGGTTTGAATATGTAATTCTTTTAATTTCCTCTCTCGAAGATAAGAAAAAAAGACTCAAAGCTAAGGGGCTAAGCGAAGCAACCATAAAGGGTAGGCTCGATTCTCAAGCGGACAGTACGCGCTTCGTTAAATATTCAGATTTTATAATCGAAAATGACGGAGATTTAGAAAGCTTGAAAAATAATGCTAAATGGATCTGGGAGAAGTTGGTAAAAGGTAAAAAGAAAGCTTAAAAGGGCTATTCGGCTCGATTGTTAGATTGTTTTTGTTCTCCTTTGATATGCACGTCTCTTTGAGGGAAAGGAATTTCTATATTGTTTTCTTTTAAGGTTTTCCAGATGGAATATCTTATATCGCTTTCGATCTCTTTCTTTTTTAAAGCGTTATCGGTCCACACTGAAACTTGAAAGTTCAGAGAACTTTCTCCGAAGTCAGTAAAATATATAATAACTTCCGGCTTCTTCAATATATTTTCAAGTTTTGATAAATTTTCAATCAAAGCTTCTTTAACTTTAAACGGGTCAGATTTATAAGATACACCAACGGGAATATCTATCCTTATTATAGGATCAGAATGAGTATAGTTTATCAATTCGTTATTTACGAGATTGGTATTGGGAACGATCACTTCAACATTGTTGAATGTTCTTATTATCGTTGTCCTTATCCCGACCGTTTCTACTCTCCCAAGAAGCCCGTTAACTTCTATTAGATCATTATGAACTACTGTTTTGTCGGAAAGCAAAATAAATCCGCTTATAAGGTTATTTACTATTTCCCTGAGGCCGAATCCAATACCTACACCAAGAGCACCGATTAATACTTTGAGGGTAGTAAAATCGATATTTACAATAGCGAAAGCGGCAAGAACGCCTATAAGTATGACGGAATAACGTAATAGCATTGAAATAGTATTAGTTCTTGTTGTATCTAAAAAAGGTACTTTTTCAAGGCGAGATTTGGCGGTTTTTTCAAACGCTTTAGAAAGGCTGAAAGATAAGTAGAAAATCAGTATCGCTACAATGAATCCGTTTAGGCTGATCTTTTTGTCTCCAATGTTAATTCTCGGAGTGGAGAGGAAAAGAGTAACCGTATTAATGTACCCTGTTTTTTGCAAAATCGAAATTGCTATTAGGATAATACCCAGTATTATAATAAACTTTAGATTTTTTTTGTTACCCCGGAAGTTTATTAAAGAAGACAGAGAGAACAGAAAAATTAATAAGTAGAGAGAAAAGAAGACTGTTTCTTTAAAATATTCTTGTGGGAATAGCCCTGTTTTGTAAAATATAAAACTGGAAAGTATCAAACAAAGAGGTGAAGCCGAATAATAAACTATTCTTTTAGTTTTTTCCCTTGTTTGTTTTGTCAAAAAAACTATTGACGAATACAAAAAGAGGCTAGTTGCTAATGCGTAAAGTATTCCCATTTTTTAATTGTTTTTAACCGCTTGTTATTTCATGTAAGTTTTCAGCAATTTCAGCTGTTTCCTGTGAAGTTGTGGATAATTCTTCCACTGAAGCCGATAGCTCCTCTATAGCCGCGGATAATTCTTCTGAAGAAGCGGCATTCTCTTCGGCTATTGCCGCTATGTTTTCCAAGGCTTCCGTTATTGTGTTAACTTCCTCTTCGCCCCTTTTGTTGATTTCGGCAATCTGTCTTATCCTTTTTATTATATGATTTATCTCGGCAGCGATGTCTTTTAAGAAATCAGCCGATTTCAAGGAAGTTTCTTTGCCTTTGTTGACCTCCTCCACGGTTTCCTGTGTTTTTTGTGTTACTGAAGTAATTACACCTGAAATTTCATTTGTTATCTCGGAAATTACCCTGGTAGCTTCAGAAGATTGATTTGCCAGTTTTCTTATTTCATCTGCTACTACAGCAAACCCCCTGCCTGTTTCCCCGGCTTTTGTCGCTTCTATGGTTGCATTTAGAGCAAGAATATTTGTTCTTTTACTGATTTCTCTCACCTTTTCTGTTATTCCCAGAATTTCTTCAGAATAGCGTGTTATTCCCTGAATAACTTCTTCTAATTCGCGAATGGTATTTGTAACGTTATCCATGGCAACCCGTACAGCCTCGGAAGATTTTTTACCTTTACCCGAAAGTTCGGAAATGTTTTCGGAAGAACTCAAAGTTTCCTGGGCGGAATCAAGTGATTGGCGAACAACATTCAGGGCCTTTTGAGACATTCCCGATGCAATCTGTGATTCCTGTGCTTGTTTCTCCGAGGCGAGCGCGATCTGTTCCATGGTAGAAGAAACCTCTTCGGAGGAAGCGGTCATCTCTTCGGCTGAAGCAGAAAGCTCTTCAGCCTGGGCGGATATTCTTTCGGCAACCTGACGAATTGAATCTTTATCTTTCTCTAATTTATCCACAAATTGATTAAAGGAAGTGGCAAGTTCTTTACTTTCAATGGTCAGAAACTTTTCGGATATTCTGACGTGAGTGTCTGCTCTTCCTTCGGCTATACTTTTTAAATTTTCTCTCAGTTTATTTAGAGGACGGAAAAAATAATTCAATAATTCTAAGGTTCCGAGTAATGCGATAACTGTAATGACAAGTAAAATTTTAAGCAAAGCGGATGAGAGTCTCTTTGTTACTGCAAAAGACTCCTGAAGCGATATTCCCACTCTGAAAACGCCGATTACTTTATCTGCTCTCCTTCCTCCGTAAACAGGGAAGTAACAATCAAGAAGTTTCTGGTTTTCTATTTCCTTGACGGGCGTGAGTGTTTCCCCTTCTTTTATTTTAACCATGAATTCGGCAGATAGAGTATCTGCTATCTGGACTTTACCTGTTTCGGTGAATACGTTACCCGATATATCGTATACTTTCAAAAATATAATGTCTTTTCTTTCACCCAGTTCGAAGATTGATGATTCAAGAAAAGAGGGATTTTTAGAGTTTAAGCTGAATTCTAAAGTGGAGCTAATAGAGCTAAGTATATTTTCCCCTCTGCTTATTAAAAGAGTATTAAATTCTGATTTAACTATATTATGTGCTAATATTAAAGTCAATATATTTAAAGCCAAAATTATAACAATTAAAAGTACAGAGATCTGAACTTTTAATGAATTAAATTTTATCATTAAACCTCCTAACAATAATAATGTTACGAAAATTAGTTTTGAATGTCAAGAGTCCAATTTATAACTTTTCTGTTTCTTCTAATTTTTTCTGCAAAAACAAATAAAAAAGGGTCGGATTTGCCCGACCCTTTTCCCATATATCTTTCGATTCCATCTAACCAATTATGTCTTCAATTTCGCCTAATAGCCAATTGATTTCCTCGACAGTCAAATCTCCCATATGCGCAATTCTAAATGTCTTCTCTTTTAAGTTGCCGTATCCGTTAGAAAGGTAAGCTCCTCTCTTGGACAGTTCCTCATTTAACCCTTTAATTGAAATGTCTTTGGTGTTATTTATGCATGTTACTGTAGGGGAAAGATTGTTTTCATCTGCGAAAAGCGAGAAGTTCTCTCTTGCCCAGTTTTGTACAATTGAAGCCATCTCGGAGTGCCTTTTAAAACGGTTTTCTATACCTTCTTGATTTACTATTTTTTCCAGTTGATAATTAAGAGCAACTATTAAATTAAGAGCCGCAGTTATAGAAGGCTGTTTTGCTTTATCCCAATATTTTTTATATTCCAGAAAGTCGAAATAGTACCCTTTATCTCCTACCTCGGTAGAACGCTGCATTGCTTTTTCACTTACGGAGGCAATAGCAAGCCCAGGCGGAAGAGCAAAACATTTTTGTGAAGAGGCAAGGACATAATCAATACCCCAATCATCAACTCTTATTTCGGCCCCCGCCATTGAAGAGACGGCATCGACGCATAAAATCACATCAGGATATTTGCTTACTATTTCTGCTACTTCCTTCAGAGGATTCATCACACCGGTTGAGGTTTCATTATGAGTTATAAATACGGTATCAAATTTTCCGGTTTTGAGGTTTTCTTCTATGTCGGAAGGAGAAATACCCTTTCCCCATTCGTATTCTAAAACTTCGAAATCTTTGTTACAGCTTTTTGATATTGATGCCCATCTTTTGCCGAATGCTCCACATACCGAATGAAGAGCACCTTTATTTACGCAGTTCCTGACAGCCGCTTCCATTAAACCGGTTCCCGAACAAGTTCCTATTATGATGAAATTGTTCGTGAAAAGTACTTTTTGGAGTTTAGTTATCGTTTGATCCATAAGTTCCGATGTTTCAGGCATTCTGTGGCCAAACATTGGGAAATCCATCGCTTTTCTGACATCTTCCCTGACTTCAGTTGGTCCGGGAATAAACAATTTCCTGTACATCAGTCCTCCTTGCTTCCTTTTCTGATCTCAGGGTATAAAGGAAATGCTTCTGCTATTTCTTTAACTTCTCCTCTTACTTCTTCTGTTACTTTTTCATCGTCGATGTTAGTAAGAACTTTATCAATCAATTGAACTATTTTCTTTATTTCTTCTTCTTTTATTCCCCTTGAAGTTAAGGCAGGGGCACCTATTCTTATACCGCTTGCTATAAAAGGTTTTTCCTTGTCAAAGGGAATTGTGTTTTTGTTGACTGTTATTTTTGCCTTATCCAGAGCTTCTTCGGCCTGTTTGCCTGTGATGCCTTTGCTTTTAACATCGACCAGAACTAAATGTGTGTCTGTTCCACCAGCGACGAGTCTCCAGCCCAGCCTCTTAAACTCTTCCTCGAATGCTTTAGCATTCAAAATTATCTGATGTTGATACTTTTTAAAATCCGCTGAAAGAGCTTCTTTAAAAGCAACAGCTTTTGCCGCAATTGTATGCATGTGAGGTCCACCCTGTAGGCCCGGGAAAATAGCTTTATCTATAGCTTTTGCCCATTTTTCCTTACACAGTATTATTGCGCTTCTCGGACCTCTAAGCGTTTTATGTGTTGTAGTCGATACTGCTTCCGCATAAGGCACGGGCGAAGGATGTTCTCCGGTAACAACAAGACCTGCGATATGAGCAATATCTGCCACAAGGTAAGCTCCAACTTCGTCACAAATTTCTTTGAATTTATCCCAGTGCAGAGTTCTTGGATAGGCAGAAGCCCCAGTCATTATTAATTTAGGCTTTTTTTCTCTTGCAACTTTTAGAAGTTCATCATAATTTATCTGCTCTGTTTCCGGATCTACAGTATACTGGTAAGTTTCCCAGAAAGTACCAGTAAAACTCACTTTATATCCGTGTGAAAGGTGTCCTCCGTGAGAAAGAGAAAGACCAAAAAATAAGTCTCCCGGTTCGAGTAGTGCCGAATATATTGCCATGTTAGCTGGGACTCCAGAGAGAGGCTGGACATTTACATGTTCCGCACCAAATAACTTCTTGGCTCTTTGGATAGCAAGATTCTCGACCACATCCATCCATCTGCATCCACCATAGTATCGCTTGCCTGGATAGCCTTCTGCGTATTTATTTGTCATTACCGAGCCCATAGCTTCGAGTACAGCACGCGAAACAAAATTTTCGGAAGCTATTAACTCAAGATTATCGTGTTCCCTGTTGGCTTCACCAATTATAGCTTCGTAGACCTCAGGGTCGGTTTTATATAGTTTATCCATTTTTTAACCCCTCTTTTTTAAATTTCAGGTTCTGCCACTATTATATTTTGATAATTTTCCTTGTCAAGTCTAAAAAACTCCCCTTCCACTCCCCCCCCAAAGAATATTATCACACAGAGACACAGAGGACACGGAGCTACTCCACTCCCAACCATCTAATTTCTTTTATTTTTTAACCCTACCGAAACCGAAGAAAAAGTTAAATCTGGAGTTTAAAGACTTCTTGCTAGACACTCTTGACAATTATTGGCTTTACGCTACCATAAATATATGAAGAAAATAGGAATTGTAACGCCCGGAGGGGATGCTCCGGGGATGAATACAGCGACAGGAACAGTCTTGAGACTTTGCAGAAATGAAAATAGAAAGTTAATTGGTATTAATGACGGATACAGCGGTCTAATAAAAAAAGATTATTTTGATTTTTCCGGCACCCGTTCCGATACGATTATGGGTATAAGCGGTACCATATTACATTCGGCGAGAATGCCTTCATTTAAGCAAGAGAAAATTGTAAAAGAAGCAGCAGAAAATCTTGTAAAAGAAAAAATAGAAGGGTTGATAGTTATAGGTGGAGACGGATCTTTTAAAGGGGCAATGGATCTTAATAAACATTCAGGCGTGCCTGTTGTCGGCATTCCTGCATCCATAGATAATGATATATACGGAACAGATGAGACTATAGGATTCGATACAGCCTGTAATACAGCTCTTGATGCGATTAACAAGATAAAAGATACTGCGATATCATTCGAAAGGACATTTGTTGTCGAGGTAATGGGAAAAAAAAGAGGTTTTCTAGCGCTTGAAGTCGGTATAATATCCGGCGCGGAAGTAATTTTGATTCCGGAGGTACAGTCGCCTATTGAGGAAATTGTTAAAGGGCTAAAAAGAGAACGAAAAAGAGGCCAAACTGACACGATAATTGTAATGGCAGAAGGTGTTCCCGAAAGAGACAAAATAACATCGGTAATAGCAGAAAGAACTAAATGCTCTACAAGAAAATCTACTCTGGGATATATACAAAGAGGTGGGGCACCAACAAGAAGAAGCAGAATGTTGGCGGTTGAGTTTGCCAGTCACGCTTACGAATTAATAAAAACGCGACCTAAAAAACCCATAATGGTCGGCCTTGACGGAGAAGAAATTGTAACGATGGATCTCGAAAAATCTGTTGAAGGTTATAAGGAAATAGATCTGGAAAATTATAAACTTCATAGACTTTTATCGAATATTTATTAATTTCTTAGTGAGTAGAGAGAAGAAAGTAGTTGGTAGCAGTAAAACTAAACAATAGTAAAACTTTGCGGCTTTGCTGTGCTATGTCACCGTGTAAATAAAAATCATTTTTCCGAGAGGAATATACTGTCGATCTTACGTTTGACTTCCCCTGCTTCTTTTATCATATCCCTTTCTATGTAGTCTTTCATCAGTCTTTCATATAACATTCTGTTTGTAGGATGTAGTTCAATTGCTTCCAAAAGGGATGATTCGGCGGTTTCTGCGGCATTCTCATTATAAATGTTTTTTTTATGCCTTTTAAAGAACTCGTATTTTTTAAAAGCTAATTCCCAGTCGATCGGGTTACTTTCCATAGCCCTCGAGTGTAAGTAGAAAGCGAAAGACAGATAACTAAGCGAGCCGGTTTCGTAGAAGAGTTGTTCGTTTATTGTTGCAAGATAAGTAGAATAAGCAGGAAGGGGCCATAGGGACTCCGATAAAGAAAAATAAAACAAAGCTCTTCCGTATTCTTTATTATTGTAAACAGTTTCTCCCTTTTTTGACAAAAAATAGGCAGATAAAGGTATTAAATAAATAAAAGATAACAAAAGGAATATAAACTTACCCGGCAAAGAAAAATTGATATTATACTCTTTTTCCGAAATATCTGCAGTAAAAAGAAGAACAATAAAAATAAGGAAATTTGCAGGGAGATATAGAACATTGTCGAAAAGGGAATGGATAAAAATAACCGTTATTAAAATTTTCTCGAAGGCGCCGATTTTTTTTAAATTCATAAAAAACACAGAAAATAAATATAGATAGGCTAAAAATAGAATTATTCCGCCTTCGGCAAAGTAGTGCAAGAACTCATTATGTGCGATTTTTGCCGTCCTCGAATATCTCCCTTCAACCGGGAAATTGTACCGAAGAGAGGCCTTTTGGTAACTCCTTAAGCCCCAGCCGGTAATTGGTTTATCCAATCCTGTTTTTATTGCCTGTTTCCAGATATTCGGACGTTGAAGAGAATATACTTCAACTTTTCCCATTATCCTTTTTTTAACAGGATTTGGAACTAAAAGTATAAGCCCCAGTAGAATCGGAGCAACAAATGCGAAAATTTTACGTTTAAAAAGAAAGAAAGGTAAAACGAGTATTAAAACGAGCACAATTCTTGAGCCGGTAAGAATTGAAAAAACAAAAAATAGTATCATTAAAGAATATTTTATTACTTTATTTTCTAATTTCAAGCTATAAATAAAGCCA
Source organism: uncultured bacterium (assembly GCA_964418485.1). Lineage (GTDB taxonomy): Bacteria > Hydrothermota > UBA3072 > UBA3072 > UBA3072 > JAFGHJ01. The sequence goes on from CAYQMH010000008.1 coordinate 20,690, forward strand.
AAAACGAGTGGGAGTACGAAAAAATTGGCATATTCGTAAGTTCCGCTAACTCTCGCGGAGCCAATTTGAAAAAAACATATAAAGACTTCGAGTAGGCAAAACACAAACACGCTTAGTAGCAGTGTTTCTTTATCCGGTTTAATTAAGAGCAAGGACACGAAAAAAATCAAATAAGCAAAATACTCTAAAAAACCTTCCATTGAAGATAAAAAAGAAGGAGAAAATAAGGTTATAATAAAAGAGGCACCAGTGAAAATCGTCAGAGGTAGAAGGAATATGTTTTTCTTAATACTGGTATCTTTATTTATAAACAAAAAAACGGATAGAAGGATAACCATATAGAGTCCCATTAAATAGATAGACACTCGTGACGCCCCGCCTTTGTAAAAGCCGGTAAAGAATACTGGAATTAAACAAACAATAATTTTAAACCACTCTTTTCTTTTTATAACTGGTTTTTTAAAAAAAGAGAGGTTCATATGTTTTATTCTTTAATCAATAAATTCAATTTTTTGTTTATTAATTTTTTTATAAGTTTTACCACATTTGCTACAAATAGATTTTCTTTCGGAAAAAACTATTTTATTTCCGCATTCACAAATCCAGCCCTTAATTGCTGCCGGTACGCCGTAAACTATCGCATAAGCCGGAATATCTTTTGTTACAACAGAACCTGCTCCGACGAAACAATACTCACCCAGTGTAATCCCGCAAACTATAGTAGAATTTGCCCCTATCGTAGTGCCCTTTTTTACAAGTGTTTCTAAATATTCATCTCTTTTTTTGGGATGGGCTGATCTGGGAATACAAACATTTGTAAAAACCATAGAAGGGCCACAGAAAACATCATCTTCCAGAGTGACCCCTTCGTATACTGAAACATTATTCTGGATTTTAACATTACTTCCGATCTTAACATTTGGTCCAATACAGACATTTTGACCAATAACGCAATTTTTGCCTATACTTACATTAGACAATATATGCGAAAAATGCCAGATTTTAGTACCCTTTCCGATTTGAACATTTTTATCTACAAATGACGATTCATGTATAAAATATTCCATCTTATCTCTTTTCCTCTAGAGATTCTTGTGCCTTCTTTAAAACTTTTAAGACTTCAAGTCCGCTTTTACCGTCACTTTTTGGACTTTTCCCGTTTTCCACACAATCAATAAAGTGTTCACAAGCTGCCTTTAAAGGTTCTCTTAAAGAGATACTTGGTAAAAGTATATCTCCATAACGGACGCTGATTCCTCCTTTTTCTGTACATTCAACACCTTTATCGAAAATTGCCAATTTATTTCTCGGCTCCATATCGTCAAAAACAACCATCTTTTTATTCCCGACGATAGTCATTTTTCTGGTTTTATGGGGGTCAAGCCAGCTGAGGTGAGCATTTGCATCTACACCTGAAGGGAAATTTAGGTGAAGAAAAACAGCATCTTCAATTCTTTTGTTTTCCTGGATATATATTCCCCCGGAAGCTTCAATACGAGAGGGAAAATCGTTTAACAAATAAAGAAACACCGAAATATCATGAGGCCCAAGGCTCCATAGGACATTCTCTTTAGAACGAACCACACCTAAATTGAGCCGCTGACTGTACAAATAATATATTTCGCCGAGGGCTTTATTATCTATAAGTTCTTTTATTCTACAGACAACGGGATGATAAACAAGAAGGTGATCTACCATTAAGGTTAAACTATTTTTCTCTGCAATTTGAATTAAATCTTCGGCTTCACTTATCTGAAGAGCGATAGGCTTCTCCACCAGAACGTGTTTATCTGCCAGAAAAGCTTTTTTTGCAAGTTCATAATGACTTTCAGCAGGAGTGGAAACCACCACCGCATTAATTTGATTATTATCAATAATTTCATCAGACTTTATATATGTTTTGACTCCCATATATGTGGCTTCTATTGGAGGAAGTTTTTTCTTGTCCGAGTCGCAGACTAAAACATTATTTGTTCCTAAGAGTTCGCAAAAATTTCTAACCAGATTAATACCCCAATTACCTGCTCCGATAATCCCTATTTTCATGAAACCTCCGATTTATCCAATATACAAAATGCCAAGGAAGGTGTCAAGTAGGATACTTGAAAATAAATATTAACAAAGTATATTAATGTTTGAATGGCAAAACGTAAAATTTTATTTATTGCTAGAAAGTATCCCTCTATCAAGAATCCCATTTCGGGGGTTTTTATAAAAGAGCACGCTAGAGCAGTTTCATTATATGGTGAAGTAATTGTGATTACTGCGGAATATGAACGAGGATTGAAAAATCTGTATAGAATTGATTCCAATATAGAAGATGGGATTCGAGTGTTGCGCATTAGTTATCGCAAATCACCAATTCCTAAAACCACTTATTTGATATACATCTGGTCAATCCTTTCCGCTTTTCGAATAATCAGAAAAGAGGGATGGGTTCCCGACATAATTCACGCACATATTTACACTGAGGGAGTTCCAGCAATTATTTTAAAAAATTTGTACGGAATACCGGTTGTTATTTCGGAGCATTTCAGTAGTTTTCCCCAGGGATTGATAAAGGGTTTTGAAAAAATTAAAGCTATTTTTGCCTTGAATAATGCAAATTTGATAATTGCAGTAAGCAGAAACTTAGTCAAACATATGAAACTAGCTGGTGTCAAAAATAGATTTAAAATAGTTCCAAATACAGTCGACACGCAAGTTTTTTATCCGCCTGTTGAAAGAGAGCCCCGAAAAATAAGAGGACTTCTTCTTGTTGCCTCTTTAATCCCCATAAAGGGAATTCCTTTTTTGCTAGAATCAATCGCAGTTCTCAAAAAGAAGAGAAACGATTTTATCTTAGAAATTATAGGTGATGGGCCATGTAGAAAGGAATATGAAGGATATGCTAGTAAACTGGAAATTAAAGATAAAGTGAAATTCCATGGATTAAAAACCAAAGGGGAAATAGCACGATTTATGAGAAATACTGATGTGTTTGTGCTTTCAAGTATATGGGAAAATTTGCCGTGTGTTCTTATTGAGGCAATGGCTTCTGGTTTGCCAATAATTACACCCAAAGTAGGTGGGATCCCTGAAATAATGAATAAAAAAACAGGAATAATGGTACCATTAGAGGATAAAGAAGAATTCTCTGCAGCCATCTCGTATATGTTAGATCATGTGAAGGATTATTCTAAGAATCAAATAGCCTCCTATGCAAAGAAAAATTTTAGTTTCGAGGTTGTGGGAAGGCAATTATATAATATTTACAATAAACTGTTAAATAGAAAATAGATGGGGATTTTAGTCTTTTGTGTTCTAAGGAATTTTAATCGTTGATTATTTTTATTTAGAAAAAATACTCTTGATTAATTTTTTTAATTTGCCTGGTATCCGTTTCTTTAAGCGTTCATACAAGCACTCTTCGCTCTTATACAGCATCCTCTTCTGTGCTCTGGAACTCCAGAACAACCAATCTCCTTCAAGTAAAATGTTATGTTTTTTTATTATTCTGTTGATTGAGTTCCTAATATAATCAACATTGTATCTAATAGAAATAGAATCTCTATCTTCTTTCTTTATTACTAATTGATGGTCGTGAATAAGTTCAATATCTTTAACTGTTAGAGCTTTTACTGGTTTTTTTTGAAGAATTCCCCTAATACTCAACTCGTAATCCTCAAGGCCAACAAACATCCCATTATCATATAGTTCCAACCTTTCAAATAGTTTACGATTTACAAAAGAAGCTCCGCCGGGAAAACAATTTGAAAATCCTTTTGTAAATTCAGTTTCTATAATGGCTTTATTACCTGTTATTTTAATTGAACTATTTGTAGCATAACGTCTTGCCCTTTTATTGTAGAGTCTTGGAATAAAAACCTCTATATCCTTGTGCAGAGAAATCTGTTTTTCAAATCTTTTAAGCCAGTTCTTTGTTTTGATTCTAATATCGTTATCAACAAATAACAACCATTCTTCCACTGTATTTTTAACCAAGTAGTTCCTGCCAACTCCAACTCCTAAGTTTATACTTGAATCAAAAATTTTAACCTGCTTATATTTTTTGCAAAATTCACCAAGTGCCTTTCTCGATTTGTCAGACGACCCGTTGTTCAAAATGTAAATATTTACGCCAGACGATAAAAAGCTTTTGACGCATGCTTTAGTTTGTTCTACTTTTTCAAAGAATAGAACACAAACAGCTATGTTTGTGTCTTCTTTAAGTGTATTGTTTTCGCGGTTTTTCTTATTAATAATTATTTCTCGAGTCAATATCTTATTGCTTATTTCCTGCATTTTTAATTTTGCTTCTTTAAAATTTTCTTTACTTTCACCGAAGTCTTTTAATATTTTGATAGTTCTCTTCAAAAACATAATTTTATATAGTAAGTTATAAAGAGTTAACAGCTTGACTCTTTTTAAAGTCAAAAATTCGATTATTTTAAAGAGAATAGCAAGGGGAAAAACCTTATTTTCTTTCATTTGACACACAATGGTTTTAATGAATCGTGTGGCAGTTCTTTCAATACCAGGTATATCGTTTTTAACTATCGCAAGAGCGACAAATAGTTTCTGCTCCACTAGATTTCTTGCTGCGATATTGTCCTCATGTTTCCTCCAGCAATAAAGGAGTTCAGGAAGGTTGGCTAATAGATATCTTTTTGATATCCTTAGCCACAATTCATAGTCTTGAGATCTTAACATATTTTCGTCATATTGCCCTACTTCATTAAGGGCTGTTTTCCTAATCATTGCAGAACCATGGTTTATACAGTTATCAATCTTGAGGAGTTCTCTAATTTGTCTGTCTTTTGTAGGCTGAACTACCGATCGGATAATTTCGTTTTTCTCGTCTATTATTTTTACTGAAGTACCTACGATGCCGTAATTGGGGTGTTCGCTTAGAAAATTTAGTTCTTTTGTTAGTCTCTCAGGCATGGAAATATCGTCAGCGTCCTGGCGGGCTATGTACTCGCCTTTTGCAATTTTTAGTCCTGTGTTTAAAGATTTTGTCAGGCCGATGTTTTTTTTGTTGGTATATATTTTGACCCTTGGGTCATTATAATATTTTAAAAGTTCTTCTGTTTTATCGGTAGAGCCGTCATTTATAATTAGAAATTCAAAATTTTTAAAAGTTTGATTTAGGATACTGTTAATTGCCTCACGGAGATATTTCTCCCCGTTGTATACTGACATTAAAACAGTAACTTTTGGATTACGCATGATTATTCACCTTTTGCAAATATCCGGTTACCGGCAGAGGAGATTCTCCATAGATCTTAATTTCAAAGTCATGAACAATAGCCAGAATATCAGCTACATCTTGTTTTGATAACTGGTTCTTCCACTCGGAAACCGGATCTTTACCAGTTCTAACGGCACTTTCGTTACGGGTTTGATAAAAACTGTTTAACGCTTGATTAACACGTGCCGTTCGTTTTAGACCCAAGCGAGAAAAAATACGGTCTATTTCCTCTTCTGTATTAATACATAGCTCTTCGTAGCTGCAAAATGTCCAGTTATAATTCGGCAATTGATTAAGTGTAATCAGATTTTCGATACACCACATTATTGCATGCTTATGTATAGGTTTTTTTGCTTTTCTAATCGAAGATTCAAATTTAGACAAATAATCTTTCATAAGTTTTTCTTGCCCCAAAAAAACTTCTAAATGCGTTTCCCAATTGAGTTTTAACCTCGATAGTACAACTGCACATGGATGGCGGACCATATACAAAATAGGACAATGAAAATTGCGATCTATCCATGCAAGCATTAAATTAGCGCGTATAGACTTAACCAAGGCTTTCCATACTAAAAAATTTTTATTTTCACAGTCTATCCAGGCATTATGAATACCCCAACTGAGAACTTGTTTTATAAATACTTTTTTTCTTGGATACTCTTCTCCGGGTCGTAGGTAAGTGCGTAAAGAAAAGTGCTTTGCTTCGGGTACTTTACGATGGTCGAAAGGTTCAAATAAAATTCCGACTCCCGGACACGCCCCGATAATATTCGACAACCATGTTGTTCCGCTACGACCGGAACCAGATAAAAAAATTGTACTTGCAGGAGAAATCCTCTTGATCACTATAGATTTGCAGGAGAACCTTTTTTTTAAAAAAGCGGTGATGCTGTTTTTTCCTTTTATTGTTTCTGACTTCTGTTTGATTCCCACAACTATCTCAAAAAAATTCTATTTTTTATGGCATTTTTAATAAAAGCTGGTGTAACTTTTGAAAGATATGTACGAAAATTTTTCTTTAATGTTCTTCTTTTTATGAGGCTCAATAATTTCCAATCGTAAGCGGTCCTTTTTTTAAAGTAATGATCGACAAGTTCCTTACTATGTTTCCCATAAAAAAATCTTGCTTTTATATCGAAGCCGGGAAGATAAGCCAAGCCTACATCATCAATATACTCATAAAGATTATTCTCTAAAACATTTTTGTAAAGAGGGCTGATGGGGATTCCTACAAAAACGTTGAAGCTATAAGAATACGGTTCTAACTTATTCATCAGTTTTAAAGTAAGCAAATAATCTTTATAAGTTTCTCCAGGTATGCCTGCAATTAAACTGCAATACGCCTTAATGTTATATTTTTTGCATAGCTTAATGGCTTTTTCTATTTGTTCAACAGTAATTCCCTTATTTAGAATATCCAGAATTCTCTGGCTACCACTTTCTACTCCTAAATAAACTCCTCTACATCCTGTAGCTGCCATCATTTTTACCGTTCTTTCGTCATTCAAACTATCTACTCTCGTTTCGCATGTCCAGTGTATGTTGACTTTTCTCTTAAGCATCTCTTCGCAAAAATTTCTTGTTCTTTGGCGATTCATCGTGAAGTTATCTTCTCTGAAATAAATAGCTTTGGCATTGAATCTACTTTTTAGATAAATAATCTCATCGATGATTCTCTCGGCGCTGAAATATGTATATCCCTTACCCCAAATCGAACCCACAGAACAGAACGCGCAATTGAAGGGACAGCCTCTGCTGGTATTCATTGTGAACACCGGTTTCTCGTCTAACCGTGGGCTGGTATAATCATAAGGCAACTTAGAAAAAATATCCCATGGCTGGAAAGGCAGTACATCTAAATCTTCGATTCTTTCTTTTCTGATTACTCTTCTTTTTTCTTTCCCTTTTACTATTTCTATGATAGCCTTTTCTCCTTCGCCTTGAACCACATAATCGACGAAGTCAGGTATGCTATCTAGAGCAACCGAAGTGTGTGGTCCGCCAACAATTATTTTCCCATGCCATTTTTTCTGTTTTCTGAGACTCTCAATTTCATTAAACATTCTCAAGGTATCTCGGTAGCATATTGTATTTGCGTAAATTCCTACGAAATCAATGCTGTTTTTCTGCAGGTAGCCTTTTTTAATAAAATTCGATGGGTTGAGGTAATTATCTATGAAAAATATTTTATGCCCTTTGCTTCTAAGTAAAGAAATAAGAAACCCTAATCCTAGAGGGGGTCTTTTCTCTGTGGTGAAGAAAGGACTCTTTTCAGGTGCCGCCGATGTTGTGAGTAATATATTCACACGGTTTTTCCCTTTTTATAATGTCCTTTTTTTATATTGAGTAAAACTGCTCTGTACTCAGGGCCATCCGGTCCTTTTATTCTTTCCAAACGCAGTATCCTAAAGTTTTTATTAAATATTTCAATTAATTCATACTCTGGATATTCACATAAATGATATGGATTCCCTGTTGATTTGCCATACTCATTAAGAACAGGGCATGTTATTATTAACAATCCATCTAAGCGAAGAACCCTTTTACTTTCTTTGATAAATCTTGAACCTGTATCTTTGGAAACATGTTCAAATCCTTCAAGACAAATTAAAACATCAACAGAATCATCTTTTAAAGGAATAGATTGCATATCCCCGACATAAAACTTTCTACTTCTATTTTCATAATGCTTTTTAGCATAATCAATTGCTTCAGTTGAAATATCAACACCGATTATAAAAGCCGAACCCTTCAAAAGGCTTGTTCCCCATCCTACACCACACGGAATATCTAAGATTTTTTTCCCCTTGCAATATTTAACGCAAAAATTATATCTCTCATATAATTTTTGTTTATATTTACTTTTAATTAATCCAAAGAATCTGTCTTTGAATCCCGGATACTCGGGGTGTGCTCTTTCAGCTATTTCAATTCTCCTTTCTTATAACTATTTGCATAATTTATTTTTTATTCTTGCGAACAAGCCCTTATCCTTAAGGGCTTTACAATCAAGCCTTTTCAATGCTTCAAAAATATTATAAAGTCGCTTATCCCATGTATTCCTTTCTAGCACTGCACGGTATCCGCTCGCTGCAATTTCTTTCCGCTCACTGTCATTCTTTAAATAGTATTTTATCTTCCGAACTAGATCTTCCTTATCATCATAACAAACAATTTCTTTCCCTATATCGAAATAGGTCTCGAGTTCATCAACATAATCAGTCAGTAAAAAACCCCCACACATAGGAACTTCGAATATACGTCCTTTTATTTGTTTTATTTCCGGACATGGTGAACTTGAGCTAATATTAATGTTAATCTTACTATTACTAAATACCTCAACAATTTTTTCAAAAGGCAGATAAACGTTCCACCCTCTCCCAAATATGTCTACAGAAATATTGTTTTTCTTTAAATATTCAAATATTTCATCTCTTGGGCTATATTTTTGCCCAACGAAGGATACATCATAATTCATATCTGAGGACACCGGATGATAATATTTAGGATTTGACGCCCATTGAGATTTTATTACGCTTAGATTGTTTTTTTTGTATTTAACAAGTGCTTCTTTACTGGTAGTAATAGCGCAGAATAAATTTTTTGCTAAAAACTTTGAATATTTATCGAAACGCCAATGATCGTCAGAAAACCATCCTACGACTTTATGCCCCTCCTTACCTAAAATTTTTAATGTTTTCATAGAAATTTCATCTCTATAGGTAATATAAAAAACGTAATCGGGTTTTTCACATCTCGCCAACTCCGTTATTTCCCTGTTCATTTTTTTCTTTCCTAAGATCTCGAATCTTTCTAAGTAGTTGTATCTAAGCACATTATATCCCATATCTTTAAGCGGTTCAAAAAAATTAATATCACAATTATAATTAACCGTTCCGACCGTTAGTAATAAAATTTTCATATTTTATTTAGCTACCAAAAATTTTTCTCTTGATGCACTTCAAGATTTTCTGTACTTTTCCGACTCTTTTCTCTAGCGGAGTTTTTCTGTTATAAAGTGCCTCTTTTTTTTCATCAAGTCTCATAAAATATTCTCTATAATAATCGACATCTTTGTTAGATATTAATTCATCCAAACTATTAACAATTTCATAATTAATTTTGGCTTGCCATTCATAACCTATCATAAACAAATCGACAAAATCTTTTATAAGTGACATTTTTTTATTTTTAACTCCGTATCTAAACATCAAGTAAAAGATGTCCTGGATAGGGGAGAATTCAACCTTCATCTTATCTAATAAAAGCAATCGCCCATTCTTAAAATTAATTAGCCATTTATGTTTATAGAAATTGAACAAGTAATCATAAAATAACCTTGGAACTTCTATGTATCCTCTCCCGGCAACTCTCTCTATTTCTTCAATAAAATTATCAATTTCTTTGACCGGAACATGCTCCAAAACTTGAGAACATATCACATAATCAAATTCATTATCTTCAAAAGGGAACTTCGAACCTTCATAGTAAAATATAGGTTTGTCGTATTCTATCTTCGGCTGATTTCCTCTTTGTTTAAGAGCTTCCCTATCATCAAATTTTTTGTCCAATAATATGTCTGACCTCCAGAAAGGAGAAGAACCCGGTCCGATTTCAAGAACTCTATCGGCTTCTTTTATACTCTTGATTTTTTCAGGGAAAAACAATTTATAATACCTCTTTCATTTAGATTCGCTCTTGGTTTTATACCAATTGATCGGTTTCTTTAGTATTTTCTTTAAAATAAGAGAAGAACATAACTTTTTTAATAAGCTTTTTTTGTTATAATCACCCTTGTTACCTGTTGGGAAGGCATAATATACTCCCTTAAATTTCTGTGTGGCCGGACGGGTACAGCCATATGTCGGTTTTTTAGAAAGTATATAAGATCCGTCATACCCGGTTATAAAGTAAGTAAGATGCTTCTTGGATGCTATAGACTCTAAATGCACATCAAAACTACTGAATTTTTTAAAATCTATAGACCTAACAAAGAAACAATTAGTATCTGTCATGGCAATTAGACGGTAATCCTTTTTCTCCGCAAGTTTAACTAAGGAAAGAGCTGAACAACCAAAATGGTTCCCCTTCTCAGATATTAAATCCATATTAAAAGGAATAGTAGGATTGAACTCACAAGTTATTAATTTGGGTTTTATCTTCTTTAGGCTTTCAAAGATATAGTAATCATCCCCGTCTACATCTATAGACAAGAAATCTATATCTTCGGATAATTCTTCCTGTTTTAGAATATTCTCAAGAGTGTTATGTTTCTCGTAACTTACAAATGCTTTTATACAATGGCAATTATATTTTTTAACATTTTTAACTAAAGATATGTATTTACTCTCATCGGCTTCAATTAGAATACCCTTCCATTCGTTGGTCCAGAGATTTGCAGTATTTGAATTATAGAAACCATCCCAAGCTCCCACTTCAATACATACTCTGGATGAGGGATTTAAAATCTCAAATATCTTTTCAATTATCCCGTCTTCGCCAAATTGGGAATAAACATTGTAAGCATGATCTGAAAGTTTTTTCATAAATACTGCCTCTTTATTTTAACATTTTAAGCTAAAAAGATTTTTTTGTTAATATTAAAACATCAGCGTTCGTGAATTTTTCCTGGTCATAAGAAGGAAGTTTTTCTATTCTATATTCATAATCCGTAAAATTCTCCTTAACATACTTTATTAAATTTGCTTTGGAATATTGATTAAAGTAATAAAAATAATTGCCATCATTATCTTTTTTGTAAGAATCAATAATATATTTTAAGCTTTCCGGATATTCCACTCTATATTGTTTAATATTATCCTCATCTATCAATTCTCGACACAGCGCCATAATTACAATTTTTTTTGTTACACGAACCATTTCATCCAACAATTTTTTGTAATCGTCTAAATGATCTGCTACCGAAAGAGCAAAAGATATATCAAACTCATGCTCTAAAAAAGGCGTCTTTTGTCCGTCACATCTTATAAAATGCGCACCATATAACTCTTTTGCATAGTTTACTGCATTCAAACTTGTATCAATTCCTATATATCGTGTAATTTCCGGATAATACCGTAGTCTATCGTAATTCAATCCTATTCCACAAGCAATTTCTAAAACAGTTCCCCCGTGTTTAATTATTTTGGGTATCACGAAATTATGAATTTCTAATCTAATACCATATATTTTTCTATAGAAAGAACACATATCCTTTTCATTCAATATCTTCCCATCACTAAAATAGCCTCTTTTAGGATTCTTATTGTTTTCTTTTCTCTTCCTACTCAGTTTATTTAGCATATATAATATAGCTTTTTTGGGATTAAATATTTGCATCTTCATTTTATTTTCTTATGTTTACTGCGTTCCTCCTTTTTTGTACTTTAAGGACCACTTGGGAAACGGGTTAATTAAACCATGTCCCATCAATCTTCCGGAAACCGAAAAAAAGTAAGATTTTTCATGCCAGTTCAAGACATTTGCAACTTTTTTTTCTGAAAAAGTAACAGTGCATACATACTTTCCTGGCTTAAACTCTAACCTGTTTATACAAAAATCAGTATACCCAAGACCAGAAATCTGTGCAATTTTATACCCGTCAAAATTTGAAAAATTCGAACTTACCAATAAACCTTTTGCATTAAACATAGATACAGTGAATATTGGATTTTTAACGGTCCTTCTGCAAGCAAAATGAATTCGTAATTTAAAATAATCCCCGACTTTAAAATTAGTGCATATGCGGTTGTTCTTATTTAAAAACTCTACTTTTGAGATTTTGACACTCGAGTCATAAGAGAGCTGACTCCCCAATGTTTCATAACCACTTTCTTGACTCATTATAATATTTTCTTCATATAAATCACAAACGTGATGAACCTCACCGAATTCTTTTATTTTTGAATTGTCGAGCCAAAGAGCCTTTCTACAAATATTTCTGACTGCCTGCAAGTTATGACTAACCATTACGACAGTCCCTCCGCTCGATCTAAATTCACTCATTTTTTTATGGCATTTCAACGCGAAGGCTAAATCTCCCACTGAAAGTACCTCATCAACCAATAAAATTTCAGGTTCGCAGTGTGCTGCAACAGAAAAACCAAGCCTCACAAACATACCGCTGGAATAGAACTTCACAGGTGTGTCTAAAAAATCGCCGATATCCGCAAATTCTACTATTTTATCAAATTTCTCATTGACTTCCTTCCTGTTCATACCCAATATTGCTCCGTTAAGATAAATGTTTTCTCTTCCTGTCAGCATAGGATGGAACCCTGCACCTACGGCGATTAGAGCACCTGTTTTTCCTTTTATTGTTATTTTTCCTTTATCCGGCCAAAAAATGCCATTCAGTATCTTAAGTATTGTAGTCTTACCTGCTCCATTGGGTCCGATGATACCTAGAGTTTCACCTTTTTTTACTTCAAAAGAAACATTATCTACCGCCCAGAATTCCCCTTTTCTCAAAATATGAGATTTAGCACTCAGGCTCAAAGAATTTCTTGTAATATCTTTAATGCCATAAAGCATAGACATTTTTAATGATTTGCAATATTTTTTTGAAACATTTTCAACTTTGATTGCGAAATCGTTATTCATATTTTATCACCGCAAAGACGCAAAGGTCGCAGAGGCGCCCATTTCCCCTTTATAATTAGTGATTTTATTTAACTTTAAGAAACAAATAATATAGAGGACAAGCTTATCTTTAATCATAGTTTATTAACTATCCTTTTTAACCCTTCTTTTAAGATAGGTACATTGAAGTTAATTGTTAATCCTAATTTCAAACCAGTTAACTTTAGATATGTGAGAAGTTGTGCTTCATGTATAGGAAGAATTTTCTCAACAGATTTTAGTTCAACAATTACACTTTTTTCAACAACAAGATCTAAACGGTATCCCGAATCTATCCTTATTCCTTTGTATTCGACTGGTAAAGACTTTTGGATTTCAAAGCAATGCTTTTTCAATTCCAGTTCTCTACACAAGCACTTTTCGTAAGTGGATTCCAGTAATCCAGGTCCTAGAATTTTGTGAACTTCAATTGCCGCTCCAATTATTTTTTTTGATAAATCATTTTCAAAAATAACATCTTTGCGTTCTCTGCGTCTCTGCGGTGTATTTTCTAACATTATATCCTCTCCGTTATTCGCGTTTCCGTGAGATGAAAAATGACCAAACCTATAACAAAAACAAGAATAGTAAGCCCAACTGATATTAGATAACCTTTCCATTCATACATCGTACCCTTTAATATAAATTCTCTCGGTATTGAAATAATATAATACAAAGGGTTGAATTTTGTAATCGGCATAAGTATACCTATTTTAGGCTTAGCATATAGTACGGGTGTCAGGAACATCAAGAAAGTCATTAAAATGGATAAAGCATTGCTAATATCTCTAACAACACTGTTAATAAGAGAAAGCGTAAAACCAAAGCCAAGGGTAAATAACATTAAAGGTATCATAAATATAGGAAGAAATAATATTTTTATGCTTGGAGTTACGTTATAAACAAAAAACAGAACTATAACCAAAATAAGTTGAACTATAAAGGCTATTAGAGACTGAGCAGCAGAAGCAATTACAAGTGATTTTTTAGAAAAGTTTATTTTAACCAGCATCGAACCCGCTTTAACCAAAGAATTAGAGGAGGCTATGAGTCCCGTTGAAAACAGCTGCCAGAAAGCCAGTCCGAGTATCGCGTAAATCGGATAGGGAACCTCTATCTCCCCAAACTCCAACACACCTGAACGATTAAGAATTATAAATGTTCCCACACTTATTAAAGGTACAATGAAAGCCCAGAAAACGCCAATCAGTGATTGTTTATATATTGCTAAGAAATCTCTTTTAAACAATTGGAAAGTAAGCCACTTATTATGTTTTAATTCTCGGAATATTTCTTTAAATAAAGAAATATATCCTTTTTTTATTGAATTATCCGGCTCATAAGTGGTTATTTCGTTCATTTGTCCTTTTTAATATAAAAATAGAAGATTGAACTGTCAAGTGTAGTTAAAATTTAGGGAGACAGTTTAATTCTTTCCGTAGAGTAAACTAAAAAGGTTTAAGTATCCTTTTTACAAATTTCCCAAATTTTAAAATTGCTACTGCATTAGGAAAATCTAAGTGTGATTTTGGCTGATCATTCATAAATTTTTCAAATTCTTCCTCAGAAAACCCTAACTTATTAAGTACATATTTCTTATCCTTTTCGAGTAACTCAGGAGGATATATTTCTTTTTTCATCTCTTCAAGCGCTTCCTGACGGGTGATTTGACCAGAGCAAATTAAGTTGGACAAATGAGCTTTTCTTTTATCAATTCCAAATTTTCCGGGAAGAATGTAACCCTGATAGAAGCGAGTAAATATAGACTCGTAGTGCTTTTTACCGTAATACTCCCAACCAAATTCTTTTTCAAGGATCTTCATTGCTTCTTCCCTATTATAGTTTATATAATTGAGAACCTTAATTGTCTTAATTCCAAGGATGTTTTTGTAATATCCGCGTTTTAATATACTGAGCAGAGGGAAATTCTTTAATTTTCTTGTACCAAACCTTTTATGGATGGCTTTAATATTTCTGGCGTCTGCTTTTATATAATTCCACGACCTGGGCATTATTGCTTCAGTAGCAATGTTACCACCAGCCAGAATATATTTTATTCTTCTCTTAACAGAAAGTCTATAAATTACAGCAGCAATGGCATGGTCCGTTACGACTTCGATATCCACAACGGACGATTTAAAGTAGGCGCGTTGCAAATCTTTAAATTCTTCCCAGTCAATTTCATATCTATATATATCAAAATTTGTTTTTTTTAATATACGTTCTACATTCTTCTCAGATATTTCCGAATTCCATCCGTTATCAACATGAACTAAAAGAACTCTTAAACCAAAGTTTTTAGCAATATATGCAACATAACTACTATCTAATCCTCCACTTACACCAAGTATACAGTCATATTTTTTATTCTTTCCGTCCTCTTTAATAATATTAACAATTTCTTTAAGATTTCTTTCTCCCTCTTCAGCATCAAATAAATTTTTTCTGGAAATCTCGTAATATCGTCTGCAATGATTGCAAATACCCTTGGCATCAAACTCTATCTTGGGATCAGTGGTATCCATTATACACCTTTTGCATATTATATAATTATCAATCATGAGAACCGCCTTTTTCTACTATATTGAAGTATATTTCATTGGGAAATCAACTCCAGAATCTGATTTACTATTTTCTCCCATGAATAGTATTTCTCGGCTATCTTTCTTCCTTTCTTACCCATCTCTTTTCTAATCTCAGTTTTATTCAGTAATTCTATTATTGCTCTGCCGAGGGCTACAGAGTCATCTGGTGGAACTAATATACCGATTTCTTCCTCTTCCACCATTTCTAAACCCGCTATACGAGATGTAATGATGGGGACCCCACATGCAGCATAATCTCTGATCTTTAAGGGGGATAAACCTATGGAGGCATTACGTTCCTCAATAAAAGGCGCAACGCCAATATCGAAGGCATTGATGTATCTTACTGCCTCATTATATGAAACTCTGCCTGTAAGGAGTATTTTTTTATTCTTAAATTGAGAAATTTTCTTTTGTATTTTTGACATTTCAGGCCCACCCCCTACCAGGATAAAGCGAGTATTTTTATTTGCTTTTAACACGCCAGGTATTGCTTGAATGAGATAATCTAAACCCTGCCAGATCGAAAAATTGCCGATAAAACCAACATATAAACAATCAGAGTCAAGGCCAAGTTTTTCTTTAGCATCGGACTTATTAATAGGCTTAAAATGATTTATATCTGTTCCATTGCCGATTACTGCAGCCTTACCGCAATCTACTCCAAACGAATTCAATTTATCTTTAATTCCGGAAGTCACTACCCGCACATAGTCTACTAGAACAACGCTTTTTAACTGCAAAAAATCAATTAATCTAACCTTTAACTTCCTTTCACCCTGTATGGCTCTTTGCTCAGAGACCCAATCGTTGAACTCGAGAACTATTCTAAAGTTGAAGGGGAAGATTTTTAATAAATTTAAAATTAATAAGTAGAAGAAAGCGGGTGGTGAAAATCTGAAGTATATTATGTGGGGGGTAAATCTAAAAAAATGCCACAGTAATAAAGGTACTAAAAACAGATATTTGAATACGCGGAGAAACATATTACCTATAAGTGGATTAGGCGAAAAACTAACTTTGAATTTATCTGCGACCGTACCAATAGTGCTTTTTTTTGGGGTATAAGCCAAGCAGAGAACGTCAAAACCCCGTTTAGAAAACTCTTTAGCTAAATTAGAAAAATGAACCTTAGGAGCATTATCTATTGAAAAATCCACAGGGCCAACCATCAAAATTCGCTTTTGATTCAAATTAATCACCTACTAGATTTTCAACGATTTTACTAAAATTTTTCATCTCTTTTTCCGCATTAAGAACTTTAGCAGTCCTCAAAGAAGCTTTTTTCTTTTCCATAATATCTTCTATGGTTAATGAATTTATCATTTTTGCAATATCTTCAACATTAAACGAATCTGCAACAAAACCACAATTAAATTTTTCTATTATCTTCTTCATATCAGGTGAAGGTCCGATAACAACACATAAGCCGGCCATTATAGACTCGAAAAGCTTATTTGGTAGTGCATAGTTGAGTTTTAATGAGGTCGGTTCTATTATTACCAACCCGATATCATACTTGGCGATTGTTGATACTATTTTTTCGAATACAACTGGATTTCTGAAATTTATCCTTCCCGGACATATTTTTGCACTTAGACGCTTCAGTTGGTTCAAATACCTGTTATTTCTACCCACTAACATTAAAGTCAAATAGTACCTCTTATCAAGCAAAGGCATAAGTTTTATCATTTGTTCTAACTTCCTGCTTGGATGGGCAAGTCCATGATGGATAAGATATATATTATTAGAATCCACATTTTTCAAGTTTACTTCTTCATACTTTGGGATATTCATAATTAATACTGGTTTAACGCTATATACCCTATTGAATTCCTCCGCTATTCCAAAGGAGACCGTCATCATAGCATCTATAAAAGGAAGATATTCTTTACAAAGAAAATCCTTATAAGGATTCACAAATAGCTTTTGAAACCATTGGTCTTCTATTCTTCTTGGCTCATATTCATGTGCATCGAATAATATTTTAGCGCCGTTTCTTTGAGCAATGGAATGGGCAAGAACCAAAGAATCTAAACCATGCGCTAGTATTAAATCGAAATGACATCCTTTTAAAATATTGATTACCTCTCTTATTGGATATTTTTTCTTTATGTAACGCTTATATAAACAGTGGAACAAACGGGCAAAAAGAAATGTAAATCGGCTATCCATCTTGCTGAGAAAGGTTCTTGGATCGGGAAGAATAAACTCCTTTACCCCTTGGATGTCACTTTTTCTTAATCCTAATGTTGTTACAGAAAATTTATCCTTTAACGTATTAATTTGCCTTATTACCCGGGGTTCTCCCTTCAGGTTGCTAAACATTATAATACAAATTCTTTTTTTTATACCCATATCTATCTTTAATTAGTATATTTTATAAAGTGGTCTGCCTACCTCAGAATATCCTATAATTTTAAAATTGTTAAAAGATGAATTTTCGACTATAAAATCAGCAAATTCATCGTTAACGAAGTTTCTATAAGCCTTTCTCATTTGAGGCTCCTCGGGATTATGTGGCTCAAAAAACATTTCTTTCCCTTTTAAAAATTTTAAAAATTTTAGAAATTTTCTGTAGATGTTTTCTTTTTTTATGAAATGATGAAATACCGATAAAGCCAGAATAACGTCGGATTCCGCGAGAATATCTTTTGGTGTATTAAATATTGAATTAGATATTATCTTAAATTTTCTGTTTTCTGCCTTCTTTAATTTCTCCAGAAAATACAAATTCAGGTTGCTTTTTTCTACACAGTAACAATCATAACCTTCCTCTTCAAATTTATGACAAAAATAACCCCACTGGCATCCTATATCCAATATTTTACCTTCTTTTACCGTTAAGTGTTCTTTTATAATGTCAAATCTGCTGCCATTATGTACGGAAGGAATGCTAGCAAGATCCGGATGTGTTAATTTTTCATAAACCTTATTTCCGTAATTCTTTGAATATTCAAGGATTTCCTTTTTTAAAGCTACCCAGTTTTTGTGCCTAACTGTTACCTTTACAGGTATTTTATCTATTTGTAGCAACTTAGCAAAAGTTAACCTGTGTCTTCCATTATTGAAAATCAATTCTCCGTTTCTGCCAATATTAATTGAAATTTCATCCTCATGCCATCCCTTTTTATACCCTTCTTCTTTAATTTTTGTGAATAACTTATCCCATCCTTCACATCTTTTGTCGAATTCTTTAACATTCTTACATGACCATTTGAAGTTTCCGTTGTTGATTTGTTTTATAACTCTCTTGTAATATTCGGTTTTTCCCCAAGGGATATTATTATCTATTTTTGTCTTGAAAGACTTAAAAAAATCAAGATCTTCAAATTTTACAACCTTCTTATCCCAATCTCCACCTGAATTTTTACCTTTGGAATTAAAGACATTAAATTCTTCCTTCATAGCAAAAACAACATCCTTTGGATTAACATAGATAAATTCATCGGCAGCATATGGGTCCACGTAATATCCTTCCGGTAATATCTTTACCTTTAACTTCCAATAACAGCGCCATATCGAGTAAATTAGACGTTTTAACCATTTAGGAGTAAAATAAACTATTTTAGATTTTGTATATCTAATAAGACTCAATTAACTATACCCCTCCTCAAAAAATAGCCAAATCCATTCATCAGACACAAAATTTTAATGAACAAACAAAAAATCAAGAAACATTTCTTTTATAAAGTTTTCAATAAGCATTGCCGTTTCTCAATATTTACCTCTAGATTTTTCAATAAAAATTACCCCAAAAAAGCCTTTATGGCATTACATGCATATTCAATCTCTTCATTTGTTAACTCAGGGAAAATAGGTAACGAAAGAACCTCATCGGCCGCCTTTTCCGAAACAGGGAAATCTCCTTTTTTATAACCAAGATTATTGAAGCATTCCTGTAAATGCAGAGGTAAAGGATAGTAAATCTTACTCCCAATGCCTTTCTGCTCTAAGAAACCCATTAGTTCATTCCGCCTATTATTCTTAACACGGATAGTATATTGATGAAATATATGTTTGCGCCCCGGTGCAACGTAAGGGCATTGTATATCCCCAATATCTTTTAGTAAATCAGAATAAAGCTGTGCATTTTTCCCCCTTTTTTTATTCCATTCATCAAGGTATGGGAGTTCTGCTAAGAGAACAGCTGCTTGTATCGTGTCTAATCTACTGTTGTATCCCACAGATAAATGATGATAATCTTTTTCGGAGCCATGAACCCTCAATTTTTTTAGCCCAACCTCAAGATCTTCTCTGTGGGTGGTTATTATTCCCCCGTCTCCGTAAGCCCCTAAATTCTTTGTAGGGAAAAAAGAAAAGCAACCGAGAGATCCTATAGATCCTGCTTTCTTGCCTTTATATTCCGCTCCAATGGCCTGACACGCATCTTCGATAACATCTAAATTGTATTTATTTGCAATATCGATAATAGGTTCCATGTCAGCCATTTGTCCGTATAAATGCACCGGTATTATAGCTTTTATTTTCGATGTTTCTGTCTTTAATCTTTTTGTATGGAATGTCTTTTTGTCTAATAATTCTTCAATTTTTTCCGGATCTATATTATAGGTGTCTGGCTTGATATCGACGAAAACAGGAGTAGCTCCAATGTTATGAATGGTTCCTGCTGTCGCAAAGAAAGTAAAAGTTGTAGTTATTACATAATCTTCTCTTCCTACTCCTAAATTTCTTAAACTCAGCAAAAGCGCTTCAGTCCCGGAAGCAACAGCGACCGCATACTCTGTATTGCAGTATTTCGCAATCTCTGTTTCTAACTGTTTTACCTCTTCACCAAGAATAAAATGTTGAGAGTTTAAAACCCTTTTGATGCACTTATCAATTTCTTCTTTCATCAAATTATAATGACGTTTCAGATCTAATAAAGGAACATTCACCATTCCTCCTTTACAATTTCTATCAAAATCGTGTATTCTCTACTTTTTTTCAAAGTCAGGTAGAATATTTTTATACCATTCGAAGAATCTTCTGATTCCTTCTTCTATAGTAACCCGCGGGCTGTAACCGAAAAGTCTTCTTGCTTTGCTTATATCTGCGTAAGTGGTGGGTACGTCACCAGGTTGCATATCGAATTGTTTTATTGAGATTTTTTTCTTTGTAACTTTTTCCAAAACCCCTATAAGTTCTTTTAAGCTTATAGTTCTTCCACTTCCAATATTGATTATTTCAAAATCTTTCGGAAGCCGAATAGCAGAGACAATACAGTCTATACAATCACTTATGTAGGTATAATCGCGTAGTGAGCTACCGTCACCAAACATTGGTATCGGCGTATCTTCAATTATAAGCTTTGTAAATTTCCTTATAGCCATATCGGGACGTTGTCTTTCGCCGTAAACCGTAAAGAATCTTAAGACAGTAGTATGTATTCCGTATAGATTATTGTATGTTTTGCAAAACAGTTCGGCAGCCATTTTAGCTGTTGCGTATGGAGAAATTTGTAAGTCGACAGGGTCGTCTTCCGAGAAAGGAGTTTTTTCGTTTAATCCGTAAACCGAGGAGGAAGAAGCAAATATAAAATGTTCTACCTTATGTTCTTTTGCTTTTTCAAGTAGGTTAACCGTACCTTTAACATCGACATCCACGTAAATATCCGGGCTGGCAATAGACGGACGGACTCCCGCCATGGCGGCAAGATGGGCGACTTTGGTAGGTGGTTGGTTTTTGTTTCCGGAAAAAATATCCTCGAGGAGCGGAACATCTAAAATATCACCACGGATTAGTTTGAAATTAGGATTGTCGATAACTCCCGAAATATTGTTTTCTTTTAATTCAGGATTATAATAGTCGTTAAAGTTATCAAGACACATAACAAAATATCCTTTTTCGACTAATCTTTCTACAAGATGAGAGCCGATAAAACCAGCACCACCGGTGACTAAAATGGTTGTCTCCTTCACTCCAAATCTCCTGTCCATAGATTTTCGATTTTGCCCACGGTTTTTTCTAGGGAGAAATTTTCTTTTACCCTCATAAATCCAGCTTTTCCAAATTTTCTCCTCATTGAATCTTTTAAAAGCAACTCTTTGATTCTATCTGCTAATATTGCCGGGTTACCGGGTTCTACAAGAAAACCGGTTTCTCCGTCCGATACAGCTTCTATTAAACCACCTACACTGCTTGCAACAATAGGAAGCCCGGCAGCCATTGCTTCGAGAGCAACAACTGGGAATCCTTCATAAAGAGAAGCAAGAACAAAGATATCCATAACCTGAAGGAGCTCTTTTACATCTTTTCTTTCTCCTAAAAAAGAAACATTTATCTTCTCTGCCTGTGCCATTTGTCTAAGGCTCACTTCATCCTTCCCTGTACCTACTATGAGTAGCTGGAAATCAATTTCTTTCTGGAGATCTTTTGTGGCTTCCAGCAAAGTTTTTATCCCTTTCTTTGGCTCGTGAAGTCTACAAACGGTACCAACTATTTTTGTTTTGCTGTTCAAGCCTAACTCCTGTAGTTTTTTTTCTCTATCTATTTTAACTGAAAAAGAGTCTACGTCAATGCCGTTTGGGATTGTAACGATTCTTTCTTTTTTTATTCCTAACTTTTGGGTTAAAAATCGGGTAACGGCATTTGAGCAGGAATAAATTACGACACTAAAATTTGCTGTAATCTTTTCGAAAAAAATGTGAAAAGAATTCATCCATTGTTGAACATCTCTAACGGAAGAAATGTTTGGTATGCCGAGAAGAAAACCAAAGATACGAGTTGGTATGTAAGCACGATAAAGGAAAGCAATTATTAAGTCTGGTGGCGTTTTTCGTAAATGGAGAAAATATCTCCATAAAACCCGTAAGTCGAATTTCCCTTTGCCCTTTAGAGCTATACATTCGATTTTTCTAGCATTTAGTTTATCAGAAACAGGCCCCCAACCTTTAAAAGCGAGAACTCTAACTTTATAACCACGCATCTTCAATCTGGGAGCAATTCGCGCAATCATATTTTCGCTGCCTCCGAGCGTGTACCCGACGGTAACAAAAAGGATATCCTTAACCGGTCTTTTTAATAAGGTTCCCATCCTGAATCGTCCGTAAGTACACTGTATATTTTGCCTTCTTCGAACCAGGCTTTAAGCGCGTTCTGGGCTTCTAAACTTGACCTCGCAATGGAAATTTCCGTCGGCAAAGATTCTAAAAATACATAACCGTAGGATTTATTAAGAACACGAGTATCGAGAATTAAGACTGCCCCCATATCTTTTGTAGAACGAATCAGTCTGCCAAATCCCTGTTTAAGTCTTAGAACGGAAAGAGGAAGGATATAATAGTTGAAACCGCCAAGGCCTTTTCTTTCAAAGTAAGCAGATTTTGCTCCAACTAACGGCTCGGAAGGGTTTGGAAAGGGTAATTTCTCAATAACCACTATCTCTAGAGCTTTTCCGGGTACATCGATTCCCTGCCAGAAAGAGCCCGTTCCGAACAGTACAGAAGTAGGATTTTCTTTGAAAAGAGTAAGAAGTTTCTTTCTTGATTTACCAAATCCCTGTATCAAAAGTTCTCTGCCAAGGCTTTCGAAATCAGAATACACCTGCTGGTAAACACCTTTCATGTGCTTATAAGACATAAATAATACAAGGGTTCCTTTTTCCTCCGGCAAAATAACGTCTGTTATAAATCGACTAACTTGATCGATAAAGTTCGCATCACCCGGATCTGGAATGTAAGCAGGAATAATCGTTAAAGCTTGTTCTTTGAATTTATATGTTTCCGGAAGGGAAACTTCCTTTAGACGTTCACCAAAACTGTTTAACCCTAAAATATTCTTGATAAAATCAAAAGATTCTCCAACTGTCAAAGTCGCCGAAGTCATTACAAAAGAATCGAGATTTGGATAAAGGGATTCTTCAAGATAAGGTGCCAAATCAAGGGGGGCGGCAATAAGTTCAATAGAAGAAAGGCGTTGGCGATGAGGTATTTTATAGTAAAAAACTTTGTCGTCCTCTTCCTGTTCGATTATAATGCGCATATTCCTAATGATTTCCTTCAGTTTTTCTTTTTCGGTCTGGTTTTCCGGTTCGACTGAAGAAAGCATAGATAGGATCTCCTCGAGAGATTCCTGAAGAGAACGTAATGTCGAAACTTCCTCGTCTTTATATATCCCTTCCCGATAATCATTAAGCGCAAGGAACTTATTAGCGATTTTTTCAAAAGATTCTTTCGCTTGCCCGATTGTACTTTTTATTTTCTTTAAGATTTTTGTGTTCTTTATATCGTGCGATATATTATTAAGAACAGATTGTATTTCTCCGAAACTAACCGACGTGGAAAAACCCGAAGTGGCAGCGCTTTCTAACTCGTGAGCTTCATCAAAAATAACGTTACTGACATTTAAATTTGCGGTGAAAAAAAGAGCATGGTTTACTAAAATGAGATCAGCATCCTTCAACCTTTTCTTCATATTATAGAAAAAACAATCCTGATAATGAGGACATAATTCCTTTTTACATGACTCGTCCATGGATACTAAACCTTTATTTATTTCTCTGAAGACATAAGAAATTTCCGAAAGATCTCCTGTTCGTGTCAGAAAACTCCAAAAAAGTAGAGAGCAAAGAGAAATCGGATCAAGCCCCTGAGGAATTTCTTTTATTTTTTGAAGACAGAGATAATTCGTTCTACCTTTCTGAAGGACTGTGTTTACCCCGCAGCCGGTTATTTCTTCAGCAAAAGGGATGTCCTGATTAAATAGTTGTTGCTGGAGATTTTTGGTATAACTTGAAATATATATGGGCTTTTCTTCCTCTCTGCTTATCAAAATACTTGGAACAAGATAGGCAAGAGATTTCCCGGTACCCGCAGAGGATTCGACAAGGAGAAACTCCCCGTTAACTAGTGATGACTGGACCAATTCAGCCATCGTAAGCTGTGAATTTCTTTCCTCAAGGTTTTCATTATCGAAATATTCTTTAATTGCCGAATAGTTTTTCCCGCTACCTTTTCCTCTGTTTTCACTGAAATTAACGGGGACCGGGGAGGGGTAAGATTCCCTGTTTACTCCTTTGCGTAAAGAAATTTCTAAAGCCTTCTTGATAAGCTCTTTTTCATTATACTTATCAGTAATAACGTCTAATTGTTGTTTTAAAAGCTCCGGATTCAGGTTTGACATCAGTTTAAATATCTGCAAAAATATTTTACCGGCCATTTCCGCATCGTAACTTGCCCTATGAGCATTCTCATAAGGAATTTCGAAATACTCCACAACGCTTGAAAGGCTATGACTTGAAACAAAAGGCAAATATATTCTGCTTAAGTTGAACGTGTCGTAAGTTACATTCTTGATAGTTAAATTTCTTTCTAAAAAACTAATATCGAATGCGATATTATGTCCGACTAACGGTTTGTTTTTAATGAAACTCTCAATATCAGGTATGATTTTATCTAAAGTGGGGCTTCTATAAAGCTCGTCTTGTTTGATTCCGGTGAGCATTAAGACGTTATCGGAAACTGTTTTGCGCGGATTAACTGTCTTTGTGAATTTTTCTTTAATTTTCCCTTTTTCAAAAAGAATTAGTCCGACTTCGATTATTGTTTCGAGTTTCGGGTCCAGGCCCGTCGTTTCCAGATCGATAGCTACAAAAGACTCAATGTTTTCCACGAACAAGACCTTTCAATTTGGAGATTTCGTTAGGGCTTAGTTTACGCCACTCTCCGGTTTTAAGTCCTGATAGGCTAAGAGTACCGATTCTTATACGCTTGAGACGCTGTGCCCTGTATCCCAACATGCCTAACATTCTTCTTATTTCTCTGTTTTTTCCTTCTTTTAAAGTTACGGTTATCCTGTTACCCTTTTTGAAAACGACCTTGCTTGCCTTAAGGTAGTCATTCCCAACCTGGATACCTTCTTCCATTTTTTTTAAATCGCTTCCCGGAGCTCTGGGTAAAATAATTTCATACTCTTTTTCAATCTCGAAAGAAGGATGGGTTAAACCGTGTACGAGATCGCCGTCATTAGTAATCAAAAGAAGACCTTCGGATTCTTCATCTAATCTTCCCACGGGAACCAAACCTTTCTCTTTACAAGTAATAAAATCCATTATTGTTTTTCTTCCCAGTTCGTCTCTGACTGTTGTAATTACTTCTTTAGGTTTATTAAAAATTATATAAGTACAAGCTTCCGGAATCTTAACAGTTTTACCTTTAAACTCTACTAAGTCATTTGCAGGGTTTACCTGGAGGAAAGGTTCGTATATGACCTTTCCGTTAACTTTAACGAGCCCTTTTTCAATCAGAGCTTTCGCTTCCCTTCTGGAAGCCAATCCCGCTCTCGCCAAAAAACGCTGAATCCTCATTCTCTATCCGGGGGAGTTCTTCAAGAGATTCCAGGTGGAATGTTGCTAAAAATTTGCCGGTAGTGCCATATAGAAACGGATGTCCGAAAATATCTTCTTTCCCAACGACTTTTATCAAATCTGAATCCTGGAGAGTGTGGATTACCCCGGAACTATCCACTCCTCTTATCATTTCTATTTCTCTGCGTGTTACAGGCTGCCTGTAAGCTATAATAGCAAGTGTTGTCAGGGCAGCCTTAGATAGATATAATTCTCTTTTTCCCGTCAACCTTTTTATGATTTCGGAAAATTCAGGCTTGGTAAAGAGGCTATATCCCTTGTTCACTTTTTTGATAACAAATGCTCTATCGGTTTCCGCATATTCTTTTTCCAGGAGGGCAAGTGTTTTCTCTACGTTGCCAACATGACATTCCAACACTTCGGCCATTTTTCTGGAACTTAACGGTTCTCCTGAGGCGAATAATAAAGCTTCTACCGATTTTTTAATTTCTTCAATATTCTGCATATCTCTTCGATTTTTAATATATAACCCAAACAGATAAAAATCAAGACGAAAATCAATCCTCCCAAAACAAGAGTGAAAATATAACCGAACGATTTCTGTATATAAAACACAGGAATAACTGATGTAAAAGAAATAAATATTATACGGACAAAAAACGAACGTAAATCTTTTAAAACTTTCAAGTATGGTCTTACGAGCAAAACAAATTGGACCATTCCGGAAATCGAAACGGCAAGAGCCAAACCTCTTGCTCCCATGTTATTGAGTAGAATTACCGCTAAAACAACATTTATCAAAAGAGCTATATAACTTATCCTCATAGGAGTCTTTGTGTTCTTCTGTGAAAAATATACATTTGCCATTACCTGATTAGCCGAAATAAAAGGTATACCCAGAACATAAAAAAGAAGAATGGCAGCAGTTCGCAGGGAATCGTTTATAGTAAAAGCCCCATGTTCATAGATAATTCGAATCGCTGAGATACGGAGTGATATAAGTAAAAAAACCGAAGGGATAGAAAGAAGAAAAACAGCCCTGATAGATGACAGTATGTAGGGATATTGATCAAGCTTTTCCGCTGCTTTTCTCGAAAGCTCAGGCAGGGAAACTGCTGCAACCGCTACTCCGAACATTCCCAGGGGCAACTGCATTACCCTGTATGCGTAACTCAAATGCGAGATATTGCCAGCCGGAAGCAAAGAAGCAAGGAATAGAGTAACTGCTACATTTATTTTGCTTGCGGCAAACGCAAAAAAGACTGGGACAACAAGGCGAAAAGATTGTTTTACTCCCGGGTGACCCCATTCGGGTTTTTTAAATCTTATTCCGCATTTCGGAATAAAGAGAAGCAAGAATATTAACTGCATTCCTCCACCGACCAGAATTCCCATAGCGGCACCAAATATGCCAAAACTTCTGTATAACAGAAAAGAAAATATTATAACAGTAAGATTAAAGAAAACCGTATAAATCCCGGTTATAAAAAACCGGTCAAAATAGATAAGAACACCCATGGCAGCAGAAGCAAGCGAAATAAGAATCAAAAAAGGGAATATAATTCTGGTAAGTTTAACGGCAACTTTGAATTGTTCGGGATCTTGAGTAAAGCCTTTTGCCAGGAAAGAAATTATAAAAGGAGAAAAAATTATGCCTAAAGTGACAATAATAAAAAGGACCACAACTAACGGCAGGAGAAACGAAGATAAATATTTATTAGCACTTTCTTCTCCTTCTTTCAAGCGATATTCTGAAAAGACAGGCACAAAAGCAGCATTCATACTACCTTCGCCAAAGAAGTCCCGGAGGAGATTTGGGATATTAAAGGCAACTCTGAAAGCATCCATAAAGGCCGAGGAACCAAATAGATAAGCAAAAACTACTTCTCTTCCCAATCCTGTTATTCTCGACAGTAATGTTCCTATACTAAATCCGCCAACTTTCTTCAATTTCATAATCTGTTTACCTTTTAGAGAATACAAAGCGTAAAGTTAAAGTCAAGGTGAAGAATTTTAAGTCGACAAAAAATAGGATGTGATGGGGCTCCGTGTTCTCTGTGTCTTTGTGTTAGATAAATTTTTTGTGATGTGGGGTTGGGTAAAACAACAATAAGCCTCTGTGCTCTCTGTGTGTTTGTTTTTTCTCTGTGAGCTCTGTGGTAGATGTTTTTTTGTTTTAAATTCGGGGCGAGTGGATTTGAACCACCGACCTCCTGCTCCCGAAGCAGGCGCGCTAACCAGGCTGCGCTACGCCCCGTCTTCCCATCCTTTTTTACCCTTTAGGGGCACAAATCTGACACCTATACTATCAGTTTTAATTATTTTTCCAGCTTCTTTTTTCAAGACGATCAATTGTTGAGTAAATATACCGCCAACCGGGATCACCATTTTACCGGTATTCGACAATTGGTTAATTAGTTCATCCGGTACAGAAGGAGAAGCGGCTGTGACAATTATCCTATCATAGGGTTCAAGTTCTTTATAGCCGATACTCCCGTTCGCCATCACTACAGTTATATTATTGTAACCCAATTTACGCAAGGTCTGTTTTGCTTTTTTGTAAAGTTCCGGGATTCTTTCCACTGTAACGACACTCATCGCGAGGAGCGAAATAACGGCAGCCTGGTAACCGCTGCCCGTACCAACTTCAAGTACCTTATGTTCACCAGATACATCGAGAAGTTCTGTCATTAAAGCAACGATATAAGGCTGAGATATTGTCTGACCCATGCCGATCGGGAGCGGACCATCTTGATAGGCTACTCCTTTTAATCCCTCCTCGACAAATTTATGCCTGGGGACTCTTTCCATTGCAAGCAGGACCTTTTTATCCGTAATACCTCTTTTTTTTATTTGATTTTCGACCATCTTTTTGCGTTGATACTCGTAGCTAATAAGTCTCCTCCCACCCGCTAAGTTTTTCAATCATATCAAAATCGGTATACTCCATATGTATTGGGGTAACCGATACAAAACCCTCGTGTACAGCATCAAAATCCGAATTAGGACTTGAAATCCAGGTAGGATCTTCCCCTTCCAGCGCGTATACAAATTCTTCTTTTCCTTCCTTAACTTTTACAATCTCGTCCCGGTAAATTCTATTACCCAGGCAGGTTATTTTTATTTTGCCGTTGGGTGACGCAGGCAAATTAACATTTAAAAAAACCCCTTCGGGCAGTTTGTTTTTTAATACCTTATCTGTTATCCATTTTGTCACTTTTTTTGCAAAATCCGGGTCGAAAGAATTATAAAAATCAACCTGCGAAAAGGCAAGGGAAGGAACGCCCAAAAGAGCTCCCTCCATAGCTACCGCAACCGTACCGGAATAAGAAACGTCACTCCCAAGATTAGCTCCCTGATTAATACCTCCGAGTATAATGTCGGGTCTCTTATCTAGGATACCACGTACACTGTAAAGGATACAATCTGTAGGAGTTCCATCGGTGGAGTAGGTGTTATCGTCGATTTTTTTTACTTTTATACTTTTATGTATGGAAAGGGAATGGCTTGAACCACTTCTGTTGTCTTCTGGAGCGAAAACTATTACATCTCCTAAATCAGTTACTGCTTCCCGCAAGACCTTTATTCCTGGAGCATTTATCCCGTCATCGTTGGAAACAAGTATTAACGCCATAACATTCGTAAGGAGAGCCTGATAAATCGCAAGGTATCGACAAAAGGGTTTATATAACTCTTAAATTTTTCAAAATATATAGTTTCAATCGGGACCTCCCTTATTGAGAAACCTGCCATTGCGGCTTTAACGATTATTTCGGTTTCCATCTGAAAACGGCTGGTTTTTAAATTTACTTTTTCTATTAAATTTCTCTTTATAAGTCGATATCCCGATTGGCTGTCACTTACTCTGACTCCAGATAAGATAGAAGTTACGAGGGAGGTGGTTTTATTAACTAAAAACCGTAGGAAAGGCATCTCCGATAAATTTTGTTCTCTTGTTCCTATTATCAAGTCGGCACCATTCTTTTTAAGTTGTTTAAGAAACTTCGGTATTTCACTGGGGTTATGCTGTCCGTCTGCATCCATGGTTATAACTGCGTCGTATCTCTTTTTAATAGCGAAATCAAAGCCGGCTCGCAGCGCCGAACCCTTACCCTGATTATGACTGAAACTCAAGACTTCGGTTCCTGCTCTCTTTGCGATGGTAGAAGTTTTATCTCGTGAGCCGTCGTCTACTACCAAGACGTTTTTTAAAGAAACAAACGAAGATATTTTTTTTAGCAACTTCCCCAAATGCTCGCCTTCGTTAAAGGCAGGGATAACTATTAATATTTTCATTCTCCTAACTTATCAAACAAAAACCATTGATCAGGGTATTTTCTGATGTATGACTCTAAAATTTTAATATATTTCTTTATACCCAGAGCGATTTCTCCTTTAGTGATTCTAATTGGTTCTCCAAAGTGGACGTTATATCGCCCATCTTTCTCTTTTACGGAAAAGGCGGGAACAAGAGGACTCCCCAGCTTTGAAGCCAGAAAAAATGCTCCTTTAGGGATCTCTATGTCTTTTTCAAACATTTTGACTTTTAACGAGGATACTTCAAAACTTCTGTCTGCTAATATCGCAAGAACTCCGCCTTTTTTTAAAAACCTAACCGGCCCCGAAAAACTTCTCTTTACATAAAAAACCGAATAGCCAGCTCTCTTTCTATTGAACTCATAAAGATCTCTTATATAGGCGGTTTTATATTCGACCGAAATGGCAGCTATTGGCAATCCTTTAAAATGAACGAGTGCAGCGCCCCACTCATAGTTACCCAAATGGGCCGTTAATGCTATAACACCTTTACCTTCTTTGTGCGCGTTAAAAAGATTATGGAGTCCGGCTCCTCTTACATATTTATCATAGTTTCTGCTATTCAAAATTCTACCCATAAAAAGGTGTTCGTAAAGACAAACAGAAATATTGAGGGCAGCTTTTTTCGATATCTTCAAGAGCTCTTTTTCGCTTTTGTCTTTAAAAACAGTCTTAAGGTTGGAAAGATGATTACGGAGGCCTTTTCTATATATAAAAGTATAAGATAAACGACCCGCGCCTCTCGCTACGAGGTCTGCTAAACCCTTGGGTAAAAAACTTCCCAAAAACTTTAAAAATAAAAACAGAAAATTCATTTAAAAGGAAAAATAGTCCCCTCATAAAAATATTAATATCGGGGCGGGTGGATTCGAACCGCCGACTTCCAG
>CAYQMH010000009.1:0-48079 GCA_964418485.1 uncultured bacterium
TTACATGATAAGAAAATACTCGAATACAAAAGGTTTTTGGCAAAAAGTAAATAAAAAGGTTGACTTTTTCTCATAACCACAAAGCCACAAAGAGCACAAATATCTTTATTTGTTGCTTTTTAAACTTGAAACTCAAAACACTAAAATCGTAACCCGTAACTACAGTTAACCACAAATACCATAAAGACTTTATTTTCTTAACTGCTTAACTGCTCTCTGCTAACTACTCCCTACTACCTATTTCAACAGAATGGCCTTTTCTCCCGGAAGTTTTTTACCGTCAACATATATAGAATAGAAGTATTTCCCCGCAGGCATAGACTTACCTTCCTTATCTGTTCCATCCCAGGGTATTGTATGCTGACCTCTTCTCAAACTTTCATCCGTAAGAACTTTCACCTCTCTTCCGAGTTCATCGAATATGCTTATTTTCACTTTTCCCTCCTTCGGTAAACTGAGAGTCACTGAATTAGATTCGACAAAAGGATTAGGAAAGAGCGTAGTTCGATAATTACCAAATTCCCCAAGGCTCATTCCTGAGCTGGCTTCCTTAGCGTTGGCGCAATCACCCGTTACAATGCCTCCTATTGTATCCTGATACATTGCATAGGAATAGGAATTGGCTGGTTGCAATTCCCCTACTGCCTTTACCCGAAAACTTCCGTAAGTACTGGAAGCGGATGAAGATACAGACCAGAAACAGGAAAAGGATGACTGGGTTAGATCTATTAGATAAAGAGAGTCAACAGGATTTGGGATATTTAGTGGTAGCGAACAGGAGTCCTGCTTGAGTATTGCGATTGGATCATCGACGACCGGAAAAACTCTTCCAAAAGTGGGGCCAGCTGGTTGTACATATTCAAGGGTTGGAGCAGTATATCTTACAGAAGCTACCACATCGAACGTACTATCTGTATAGACAGTATCGGGCGCATTGATTTTTACCTCCCATGGCGAGGCGAAAATGTAATTGCCACCCCAACCTCCCAGCAACTGGTTTACCATATAAGAAACATTTGGGCCATAAAAAGGATCGTGGAAGTAGAGAACTGATAATGGAGGGTTAGCTTGATTGAAATCATATCCCACGAGAAGAATTGAGTGCCCAACGCAAGTTGAATCCGGCATGGAATCATATGGAAATACACTACCTTCAGGCGGTCCAATAATCCAGGGAAAACCTCCGTTAAAGATAACCGGGTAACCCTCGTTTAAGGCTTCCATCCAACCAATGAGTCCGCCAAAATTAGGATTTAAAAAATCCACTCCATTAGAATCGTCCAGGGCCGAATAGCCAATCTCTCTCCAGCTGTAACCTCCAACAACTGTCCCGTCGAGAGAGTTACTTAATATAGAAAAATGTGCGGCTCTCCTTGCGTCGCTCTGGAAAGTCCCTCGCCAGCCGCCACCTCCAGCTATATTACCTGTATTGCATACCGAGGCAATTTGAACAGAGGGGAATGGCGAAGGCTTATTACCCATATGATCATAGTAATCAAAAAGCATATGAAGACAAGCCACAGTACACCAATCGTTCTTTGGGGGGTAGATATAGCCAGAATCTGGCGGATTGTTGGGAGCTCCTTGAGAATGATAGGGAACCGGCAACAACATTTTCTGGGCGGGCAAAACAAGACTAAATGATAGCAAAAGTACAAAAAAGAACAATTTTTTCATTTGCACCTCCTTAATTAATAGTCTAGTAATTTCTAAAAGATTGTCAATATAGAAAAATTTTTCTTTCTTGACAAAAGGTATAAAAATAAGTAGTATGTTCAAAGATTACACTTCAAAGATTTCACTTTAAATATTTATTTTTATAATCTTAAATAAGGAGGAATCATGAAGGGTTATAGAATAGTTTTATCTATTTTATTTCTTATCGTTCTAAGCCTCCCTGTACAGGCTCAGTTCTCTCTACGAATTCTCCCACCACCGCCAAATCAACTGGATATTGCAGATCTCTGGAGAGTAGACGTAACAAACAATTCAGGTACAGAGAGGATCGTTTATTTCCACGCAGAAATTGAGGAAGCCAGAAAAGGTCCGATGTTCAGATGTAACTCAAATGAGTTTGAGGTTACTCCGGGAAGGAAACGGATAACCGCAAGAAATATAAGAGATATAAGTGACGAATGGTACCTAGAAGAAGATAAGCAATTCATCCTCAGGACCGGAACCGTACCGGCAGGAAGTTACGATGCCTGCCTGTATTTAATGGATGCTTCTACCAGACAAGAACTCGCACAGCAATGTATACATATAGAAGTTCGACCGGCAAGCCCTCCGCGACTTATATCTCCTAAAGCCGGTAAAGGCTTAAAAGTAAGCCGCCCGGTTTTCACCTGGACCAGACCCTCTCCCGCGATAGCCGACGAAAGAATTTTCTACAAATTTAAAATTGTAGAAGTTTATAAAGGACAGACTAAAGAAGAAGCAATGAGATCCAATCCCGCCTGGTATGAAGAAGACAGGATAAGTAGAACGAGTTTCCAGTATCCTCTGAGAGCAAAAGATTTAGACCCCGATAAACAGTACGCCTGGCAGGTCCAGGCCTTTTATGAAGGGGGTTTCCCTCTTGGTAAAAATCAGGGCATGAGCGAAATATGGCAAGTCAACCCTGAAATTTTGGGGAAAATAAAACCCTTGCTGCCCGAATATTTAAAGATAGGTGATTTTGTAATAGAAAATATAACCTATACTTCATCTTCGCTCGATTCTCTTTCAGGAAGTGGGGAATCTTTCTTTTTAAAGAAAACCGCTCCTGGTCATTTTGGCGGTCCGATGTTTATTTATGTAAAAATACCATTCGACGTTAACTTTGAAGGTCTGAATGCAGACTGGACAAGCGGCGATACGGCAAATATTCTTTCCGGAGAAATAGAGGAAACTTTTTCTTCTTCCTTATTGGTTCCACTTGAAGGTTATCACGTTTTAATACACGATATACACATGTGGCCAGATTCGGCACACGGCTCAGTTGGCGTCAGAGTTAGTTGTCTTTATGATACAAGCGGTTGCGAACCGGCCCAGCTTGGACCTTTCGGCTCGAAACTTTCACCTCTTCCGGATATTTATAAAGAACTTGGAGTCGCAGATAGAGGACCTTACCGGTTAGGAGAAACTGGTATAATCATTCAATCTAAGAAGGAAGTTTTAATTGATTTAAGCAGAACGATTACTCCCAGTAAAGTAGGAATTTCGATGAGGAGAGGAGAAACTGTCGAGCAGCCTGATATGGATACCTGTAATACGGGTTACCTTTACGGTCACTATACTTTTGACGATGGACTTTTAGCTCCTTCCGGATTTAGTGCCACTTTCGAACTTGCCAAACCCTGGAAATTTTATTCATTGATTCCAATGGGGTTCGAAGTTAACTTGACAGACGGAGAGCTTGAGATCGAGAAGTGTAAAGTGAAGAAAGGAAAATTCTTAAACGGTGATATAGTTCTTCCTTCCGACAGTAACGGAGTCGTGGACCCAACAGGAAACCCTGTTATAGCGTCTTACGACTCGCTTCTTGTGGATTCACTTTTGGATTTACGTGCTGCTGTTGATATAACAGACGAAATGAAGTGGGGTGGTTTTGGATTGCACTCCGACTACACTTTTTTCAAACTTCCTGCAAATCCATATGCCTATCATACGGTTGTAAAAAGCGATACTTTTGACAGAGTAGAAACTGATACTTTGATAGGTTTGATAATACCGCATTTTGGAGGAACTCATGATGTCTTAATTGTATATTCAGGAGACGCAAATAATCCTCTGAGGTTTGAAAAAATGGGTGGTTTCGATAATATGAAGAGGAATATAGGCTGGTTTAACCTGGAGATGCAGGGGATAAGAGGACATTTGTCTTCTAATGTTGAAACCCCGGATATGAATGTTAGGCTCGGTATAACGACAAAAACGGGCTACCTCGCCGACAGCAGTTTCAACACCACATTTACTCATAATAGAGATGACACTACTTTCATGAAATTCTGGTTCGTGGGTAATTCCTCCTTCGATACCGATTTGAGAGGAAACTTTGAAATACCATATCCTTCTAACATAAAACCTCCTTTCAGAGAGGTCGGTGTTACTTCAACTGCCAGTTTCGCGGGTGGTAACGCCTTCTTCCCGGACACGCTTACCCTCGATTACTGGGGAGTTGGCTTAACTTCAAAAAGAGGAGTTATCAGTGTAAGGGTAGGAGAAATCGTCTACACAAATGCCGAAATTCACGAACCAGTACATTTCAGTAAAGGATTCAATATAATCTGGGGTGAAATGTTAGCCGACGGAGATCTGGGAGAATTTTATTTCAACCACAACGCAGCCCATCAGAAATTCGACGGATTCCCAATTACACTCGATTCTGCTGCACTCTCTAAATATGTTTCGTCAAAACCGGGAGAACTTGTGGTCCGATGCGGTGTCCACTTCAACTTCTTCGGCGAACCTGATACATTGATTACTATACACGATGCTAAACATACGGTGACAGCCGCGCCTTTCTATTCGCGTCTCGTTACCATCGACCCCGAGGAATTCGCTCTGTTTAGAAACTGGGGCTCGGGTGTCGCGGATATGGATTTCGATGAAATCGGTTACGATGCCGCGGATCAAAACGGGTTTACAGGTACAGGGGAGGTCGATTTTGATTTCTTCGCGAATTCTCCTGTCAATGCCGAAATCGAACTCGATAGTTTGTATATAAAAATTTGTGTTTTAGAAACCAGAGTACATGATTTATTGCTCCTTGATGTAGAATTAGCGAGTCTGGGTGAAATCTGGGGATGCGCGGTTATTAAAGGAGATGAGCTCGAGCGAATAGCAATAGGGGGTAGACTAGAATCGACAGTAGGAGGTGGTTTTGACCTGCTTGTTCCTAAAGCCGGAGTGGGTGTAGAAGTCAAGATGGCAATTACTCCTACTATTTCAACCTTTGCAGCTGACGGCATTATGTACCTTTATGTCTTTGGCGCCGATCTTGAGATGACGGGAAGCGTCTTCCTTAAGACGGACCGTGCTGCCGGAAGCGTAGAGGGCGAAATAAAAGGAGCTTTCGATTTGAGCGCCGTAGGTGTTGATATCGCCGCGGATGGGCAGGCTAACTGGTTCTTTAGTCCGGGCGCGAATTACATACAGGGAAGACTGGCAGTTGATATATGCAGTATTACCTTAGGAGCGGGTCTTTCCGGAGGTCTATTTATAGGTTTTAATGCTCCTAAGGATCAGGTATGGGTTCTCAGAGAAGGAAGCAGCGGAAGCCGGCGGTTTGGCGTTAATATGGCCAATATAGCCGACCCGGTGACAGGTATATATATCTTTGGGGATGCAGAAATATCTGTCGGAGTGGCAGGTATAATAGAAGGCGGAGTCGAGATATATGCCGGTGTTGGTGCCTTCGTAGGCGGAAGTTACAATAATTCTGACGGCAGCGCTACTGAACAAGCCGGTTTTTATATAGTCGGTGTAGTCGGTGTTTACATATACGGAGAAATACTCTGGGGTCTTGTTTCCGCATCAGCCTGGGGAGAGTTAGAAATGTATTTCGGACATCCAATGGGCTTCGAAGGTACTTTTGGTCTTAGAGGATGTGTACTATGGGTCATTTGCGGTGAAATAGAAATCACGGCGGGAATGAATTCAGTCCGCGGCTTCTATATAGAGTAAGGAGGTATCGATGTTTATAATAATATTATTGGGAACCGTATTGAATGTCTATACTAATGATGTGACAGTTAAAAGAGCAGATACAACTATTACTCCTACAATCGGTATGGAATTAATGGACAACGATACAGTTATAGCGGGAGATAGTTCTAAAGCTGAGATTCTTTATGCTGACAGCACCGTGATGTATTTGGACGAGAATACCAGAATTACCACTACAAATGAAGAGAAAAAAAGATCTGTATTTCTTTCCTTTGGTAGAATCTGGGCAAAGGTTAAGAAGTTAATAAAAGGCGAATCCCTGGAGGTGGTGACTCCGGTTTCTATTTCAGGTATTAGCGGTACGGAATTTGAACAATCTTTTATAGGAGAAAAAGTAGAGTGTAAAATGGTAGGAGGAAGTTTAAATTTCAAAGAAAAGGAGAGCGGCAAAGAGAAGATACTGGGAGAGGGAGAGATGGCTTCTATGGAAAAAGGTAAGCCGGCAAAGTTTGCAAAATTCAAAAAAGACCAGATGAAACACTGGTATAAATGGCAAAAGAAAGACGCGGATTTTGTACTTGGGAAACTCGAAAAAGCTCTTGCCGAGGGCGACAAAGAAAAAGCGGTAATTCTAACTTCCCAGGTAAAAGCAGTTGCCGGGAAAATCGGGGCTGTAAAAGAGTACGAAACAAAGATAGATAAACTCCATAGCGATGTAATGAAAGGTATAGACTCTTCCATATTTAAAGGTCTTTTTGCTCCCACCGAGACAGGTTTCCTTTATGCCATAAGCAGTGAAGATAAAGGCAGAAACACCTTCATATTGTTGAAATGGCCAGAGATAAAAGGCGTTAAAACTTTTAACCTTTACAGGAAAGAAATACCATCTGCTCTAACTCCTACGAAACCGATTAATCCCAAACCTATTCAGCTTATGACCGACTGTGATGATATTAAGAGTGTTATACCTGAGGGTTCCGAGGAATGGCAGGCTATCGCAGACGTTATTAACGGTCCTCCTAAATCTAAAACTAAGGGACAAAAAACAAAAGGGAGCGCCGGTTCTTCTATAATATCTCCTAAGGAACCGGCCAAGGACATGTTTGCAGTTCCGACTGTGCTCGCTAAACTTAGCCCCTGCGCTATCTCTACTTTATCCGACACCAGCAAGGCTTATAAGGATTTGCAAACTCTTGCAAGTAAATACTGGAAGGTTGGTATTGTTATAGGTCAGGCTTATATAGATGATGACGTTGTTCCCGGGAAGAAGTACATGTATGCAATTACTCCCGCATCGACCAAAAGACTTGGGAGTGGGATGGAGAAAATTGAGCCCATAGATACCGCGACGGTTATTGCCGGAAGGGTTCTTCCTTTACCTGCTCCTGGAGGAGTATCTACTATTGCCGGAGACAACAAAGTTATGGTAAGATGGAACGAGATGGGAACTGCTTCAGGTTATGATGTTTATAGAAATGCGCTTATGTCGACATATATTAAGGTAAACGGAGCCGATATAGTCGAAAAATGTACCCTTGATCTTGAAGGAAATAAGATTTCTGAAAAAAACTGCTTTATAGACTTTATGCGCTGGGATGAGGCAGGATATCCTGCAAAGCATGAGGTTGTAGCTCCCGATTCGATTTACGGTCCATATAACGCAATAACTTACAATTACAAAGTAAGGGCGTATGATGCTCTTGGAAGACCAGGTATGTTCAGTTCACCTGTTTCTGCTCTTCCCAAGGATAAAACGCCGCCGGCTGTACCTTACGGTATTACAGTGGAAGCTTATCCGGACGGCCTACAGCCAAAATGGTATCAGGTCACTCACGATGAGTTGGGACATGTCGAACTATCGGGTGTACAAGGCTACAAGGTTTATCGTTTTAATTCGGCAGATTCTCTTGCCGACAGTACTATAGTTAGTTCGATGGTACCCGATACATTTGGAGCATTCCCGCTCTTTAAAGACACAGATCCTTCACTTTTCTCCGCATACGGGGAGAAAACTTACTGGTATAGAGTTAGGTGTGTTGATAATAAAGGCAATGTAAGTGGTCTTTCTCCTTCATCCGGAAATCATCTGCCGGATACAACGCCCCCGAAACCACCGCGGAATTTAAAAGCAGAGAGTCATGCCGACCACATCGCTTTGAGGTGGGAAAAACCGAATCCTGTTCCACCCGATCTCGCGGGTTATAATATATACAGAGGGGTTTGCGGAGTAGATTCGGTATGTGTTGAGTATGAGCAAATAGATCCTAAACTACTTAAAGAGACAAGGTGTACAAAATGGGAGTGGCAAGTTTATCCGATGCATCTCGTAGGAAATAGAGACCATCCCGATAGTCTAAAGTATAATGACTTCACAGTTCCTCCCAGCTCGCCTATTTGTTACAGATATACAATAAAAGCTTACGATAAAAGCCAAAATTTAAGCGATACTTCCAGAACCGTCTGTCAGAAGCTGAGAGAAGAAACACCTCCGGCACCACCTATTCTCGCAGGTCTTAAAGCAAGAGACAGGGCGATAAAGGTCGAGTGGGTTTCTTCTCCAGTACAGGACTTATTTGGATTTATGGTCTATAGAGCGGAAAAAGAGAGCGGTCCTTACAAGAGAGTTAGCGATTCTCTTATATTCCCTGCGGTTATAGACTGCGATGATATTCCCGCAACCAATATATGGGCGGCCGATTCAGTCTTCTCATTCATTGATACCACCGTTGAAGAAAAGAAGGTATACTGGTACAGGGTAAAAGCCTCAGATTACGGCGGGAACATCGGGGATCCTTCGGTCCCCATAGAAACATACACGTATAATCTCGGGGTCCCGTCTACACCGAAAGACCTGAAAGTTACTCAAGCCACCGGAAAGTGCGCGCTTCTTATAGAATGGAAGCCTTCATATGAAAAGGAATATGCCGGTTTTGCCGTATTTAGAAGTTCCGATCCCGTTTCCGGTTACCGGCAGATTAGTCCTATTATAAAAGATAATAAGTTCCTCGATAATACGGTCATCGGCAATAAAGATTATTACTACAAAGTTCAGTATTTCGCTAAAAACGGCAACCGATCACTCGTTTCAACTGCCAAAAACGGTAAGGCAACGCCTTAAAGGGGGTATGAAATGAGAAAAATAACATTAATCTTAACTTTATTAATTGTTGTTTTCCTGGTAATCCCTTCGTATGCCGCGGATGAATTCATCGAGAATCATACGTGGGGATTCAGAAATACGACTTACTTCACTAATGCTGTGGGTGATACGGTGCTGCCATGGGAAGTATATGTTAAGAGTTTCATAGGTATTTGCCCGGATTCAAATATAGCTAAGGTTCTATGCCCTCTGGATTATGCCTTCTATCATGCTTATAATGCAGCATTCGCAGTTGCGTCGGGCAATTGTTTTGGCATGAGTTTGCTTGCAAATATTATATACAAAGAAGAAGGGCATATGGGTTTCTGTAAACCAATCTATACTTATTCCGGAGGTGTGGACGGTCCGGCTTCGGCAAAATTGTGCACTGTTATAACGGTTATGCAGTGTCATGAATGGAGCCATTCCGGTATTATGTGGATGGCTGAAAATATAACAGGTACACATGCAAGAGACGGAAATTACGCTTATGAACAGGTCGAATATTATCTCTCGATGGGAGATTTACCTGTACTTACAATAGTCAGGGACTTAAGTTTTGTGGGTCATACATTGATTCCCTACAGAATCGAAGAGACAGGTTCAAAAAGATATATTTATATACACGACTCAAACAAATGGATCCCTAATCGTCAGAATTATTACGATAGTGACAGTAATTACATAGAAATAGATAAAAGCAGCGGGGATTGGTCTTATATATGGGATCCTTCGGAACCCTGGGGTTCGCCCGATGGCTATATATTCGCGACCCCTATGTCGACTGTAAAAGCTTCTTCCCGTAATCCACTTCAGCTCGGCGGAATTACAGACGCCATGAATCATATTTTCCTTACCGGCGCTAATATATCCCAGATCACGGATGATGAGGGGCATAAATTTTACAAATCAAGCGCAAGCTCGCATAATAGACTATCCGATATAGAAGACAATCCTTCCCTTAAAATGAAAAATGTGTTTAGAATGCCCATGACTTCTGCACCTCCAATAAGAAGAAGGCGTTCCACTGTAAAAAACGCTCCGGAGATTTACTTTGCAATCGGTTCGGAGGGCAAAAATCTTAATTTTGAAATCGCTTCGACAGGCAAGAAATACAAATTCGAAATGGCCGGTAAAGATAACATAATAAGACTCATCACACCCGGAGGGTCGAGCGGAAGAGACGATTTCGAGATAAAAAGACTCTCAACCGATAATCAAGAATTAAAATTAAGCAGCAAAAGGGGAATTGCAAAGTTTGAAGTAGAATTACATCAAACGGTTCCCGGCTCTAAAACGTCAAGAATATTTAAGGTTACGAATTTACAAGCTCCCAGTTCCTCACCTGTGAAACTGCGATTAGCAGAAGGCCGCGATGCGCTTCTCCTTATGGGAGAAAAGGGGCCTGTCAGCTGCGATCTTCAAATCACCCAGGTTGCAGACGGCAAGATAACAAAAATGCCGGCAAGAACATTAAACGTTTCAGGAAACCATTGGCAGCAAATCACTCCAAGCAACTGGAATAAGCTAAACGGCGCGACCATACAAGTAAACAAAATACAGATGCCTCCGGATCCTTTAGGGAAATCGAAGATGCCTCCGGATCCTCTCGAAAAGAAGAAATAAAACGGGGGATGACTGAAAAAATGAGAAAAACATTACTACTAGCTTTATTAATATCGTTTGTTTCTTATGCAGGTATTATCGAATTCTCCGGTTCCGCAAACTTATATAGCGAATATGATAAGATAGACGGGGATACTTTGATAGACCCGACTTCCGAAGTCCGGTTTACCGTCAGTCCCACTATATCTATCGCCGAGATGCCTATAACTCTCGATTTGCAGTTAAGTTCCCTGGAATCAAAGTATCGCCAGGCTCTTAATAAATACCGTATAAGTATACAGCCTGAAAAAATGCTGCGGGACGAACTCAATGTTCCGAGTTTCGTTCTTGCTATTTCCAACGTAGAATTCGGAACCTGCTATCCGTATTTTAATCCCTATACCCTTTCGGGCATTCCTGTTTCCGGAGGAGGAGTCGAACTTAACCCGGGATTTCTACATCTGGAAGGTTCAATGGGCAAACTACAAAGGAGTGTCGACTGGTCTGATACAACTTATACCGAATATGCGTATGCGAGGAGTTTGGCCGCTTTTAACGTAGGGTTCGGGAGAAAAGAATCTTCTCACTTGCACTTTATTTATATGCATTCAGGAGACGATTCAACCTCAGTAGATCCACTATTTATACCTGCTTATACTGATTCGGACAGCGTGGAAATTGTAAAACCTATGGAAAATTATGTTGTTGGTATTGATCTTAAGTTATCTCTTTTCGATAACAGATTCTATATAGAATCTGAGGTTGCAGGGACGGAAGTTACAAG
This sequence comes from uncultured bacterium, assembly GCA_964418485.1. Classification (GTDB taxonomy): domain Bacteria; phylum Hydrothermota; class UBA3072; order UBA3072; family UBA3072; genus JAFGHJ01. The sequence goes on from CAYQMH010000009.1 coordinate 11,178, forward strand.
AGACATACGCATGCCAGAGCTAGCTATTGAAGGAATCCCTACCTTTCTTATAAACACTTTTCATCCCAGATTGAGCAGTTCGTTCGATTTCGCATTTCAGGTTAGACCTGCTCTGGATATTTACGATACGGAGATTTCAGGATCAATCGGCATGGTTGGACCGGGATTCGAATCATTTGGAAATCCCTATTTACGAAACGACGTTTTTTTCTACGAAGCAGCTATAAAGAAAAATCTTTTTAGTAACAGCATGTTTTTATATGGCTCTATGGAAAAAGAAACAGATAACCTTCTGGGAATAAAAGGTTCTACTACTTCTTTTAATGCATTTGAGGTAGGAATAGGATTTAATTTCACAAACTTACCGTATCTGGATTTTTCCTTCAGCCCATATACCGAGAGAAACGATTCTCTCATACTGGATAGAAGCAGCAAAATGTACTCTGTTAATACCGGCTACAACTTGGTTCTTTCGAACATAAGCAACTATATTAGCCTTTTCTTTTCCTACCAGGATTATGAAGATCTGGATGACTTTAGCAATTATTCCGGCAAAGCAATCTCTGTAAGCGATGATATTAGCTTTATGTTTCCTCTTAACCTTTCTTTTGCCGTTGATTATTCCGAGACCAGCTATACTGATATGCGGGATGAGATTCTATCATTTGATATCGGAGCATATTACACTTTCTTTGAAAGATGGACAAACGGTATCGGTTTTAATACGTCTTCCGAAGGAGACGCAATTTCTAAAAAAAGCATATATTTTAATTCTTCATTATACTTGGGTTCTCTTGCCACTATGAATTTCGACATAGAGAAAAATCTATATGATGCCCAAGGAGAAACTATGGATTACGACGAGTGGCGCGTAATCGGAAGCATATCCAGCAGCTGGTAATTTGATTTAAAGGAAAGAATGAGCAAAAGGAAAATATTAATAATCGAAGACGATTACGATCTTTCCGCTTTAGTGATCAGACATTTGCATTCAGCCGATTATGATGTTTTAAACGTAGGAGATGCAATTCAAGGAGTACAATTTGCCAGAAAAGAAATCCCCGATTTAATAATTCTCGATTTAATGATACCCGGCGGCGGCGGTTTAAATGTCTTAGAAAGACTGAATCGATTGCCCGAAACTCAGGGCATACCTGTTATAGTACTTACCGGAGTACACGATGCCGAAGTTAAAGAAAAGGTTATGCAGGCGGGTGCGATCGAATATTTAGAAAAACCTTACAATGCACAAGAGCTACTGGGAAGCGTTGAAGAACATATATCAAAAGAGGAGCAGAAAAAAGAGGAAAACGAAAGTAGTGGAACAATATTAATAGTCGATGATGATACCGATTTTGCGAAAATCTTAGCCCATGATTTAGAGAGAGCCAATTTTAAAACTTTTATTGCGTACGATGTGGATCAGGGAATGAGGCTTGCCCGCGAACAGAAAGCCGATTTAATTATCCTCGATCTATTAATTCCGGGTGGAGGAGGATTTACCCTTTTCAAAAACCTTAAAAGTATAGCCTATACTCAAAATATTCCCGTAATTGTACTCACAGCTGTAAAAGACGAAGAATACAGACAAAAAATGATGCAGGCAGGGGTTAAATATTATATAGAAAAACCTTACAATTTAAGTTTATTACTTGACGCCATCGAAGTTGCAATATAATTCTCAAGGTAGAAAGATAGAATAAACTATCTTTTTAGTACGTCGATGAGACCTTGAAAAGTGAAAGGGCATACATCGGCGTCTAACTTTATTCCGCCTTCCCTTAGTTTATTCGTCAATCTCACAGCGGAAGGAACATCACAACCTGCTTCGTATATCTTACTCCAATCAACTTCTTTAATGGGAGAAGAAAAAAGCACCTCTCCTCCTACGATCAAACTTATCGTATCCACAAAAGAAATCACATTATCAAGTTCCTGTGAAATTATAACCACTCCAACCCTACCCTTTAAACTTTCAATAACTTCCGCAAGTCTATTCTTGAATTGCCAGTCGAGTCCCGAAAAAGGTTCATCCAGTATTAAATAAGATGGCTCCCAGATAAGTATAGAAGCAAAAGCTACTATTCTTTTTTCGCCATAAGAAAGATCAAACGGCGAGACATTAAGAATCCCTCTATCTAATCCCAAAAAATCAACAATATTATTAAGTTTTCTATCAACATCTTCCACTTCAAATCTTTTTGCACCGTAAGCTATCTCTTCATATACGGAATCATTAAAAAAAAGATCTTCAGGAAATTGAAAAAGCAAACCCATTCTTTTTCGTAGCGTATCAATTTTCGCTTTAGGAGAAAAGACTCTCCCATGATTCGGCTTAAGAAGACCTTTTAATATCATAGCAAGAGTGGTTTTCCCGGCTCCGTTTGGACCTGCCAGCAAATGAACTTCATCCGAAGCAAAAGACATAGAACAGTCCTTAATCACTTGCGTATCTTCATAGCCAAAACAAACATTCTTCAGCACAATCACTTTAACAACTCCAAAACTCTCTCGTACTCCGGAATTTCCGCTTTATTTTTTCTCAACAAATTAAAAAAAGCGGAATCATATGAAAAATGAGAGCTTCCTTCAAGATCCTCGGTTTTTGCATCAAAATTTATTTTCCCTTTTTCCAAAAGAATAACCCTTTCCCCAAAATTTATCTCCTGAAAATTTTGAGTAATGATCAAAATAGAAGCGGCTAAACATTCCCACAGCTCGTATATCTTTTCTCTCGATTTCCTGTCCAGAAAAGAAGTTACCTCATCAAATATCAAATATTCCGGTTGCATTGCATAAACACTGGCTATAGAAACCATTTGCTTTTCTCCCGCTGAAAGAGAAGAAGGATCCCTGTACAAAATATGCTTTAAACCGAAATCCTCGACCACAGCATCAATCCTTTCCTTTATTTCAGAACTTTCTTCTTTAATATTACTCAAGCCAAAACCGATTTCTCTCCACACGTCTGTGGTTACGAATTGGGTCTCAGGATCCTGAAATACAATGCCGATTTTTTTTCGTAAGGACCTTAAATCAAAATCTACAATATCTTTAGAATCTATAACTATATTACCTGGCGGAGAGGGCATTATACCTGATAGACCCAAAGCGAGAGTACTTTTGCCTGCACCAGTCGGTCCAACCATTACAATCTTTTCACCCTTGTTCCAGGTAAAATCAAGATTTTGAATAACGATATTTTCGTCTCTTTTTAAAGTTAAAGAGTAAGTTTTTATCACTTGAAAAAACTAATAAGTATAAGAAAAAGTATCAAAATAATTAATAGGATTTACGGGACGGCCTAAAACTCTAACCTCGTAATGCAAATGTGTTCCGGTTACAAAACCCGTAGAACCCATAGCAGCAATTTTTTGCCCCCTCTCAACCTTTTGCCATTTTTTTACATAGGACCGGGAAAGATGAGCATATCTGGTTGTAAAACCATAGCCGTGGTTAATCTCTATTATTAACCCATAACCTCCAAATCTTCTAACGGAAGTCACAGTACCATCGGCAGTAGCGACAACTGCAGTATATGGTCTATTAGCTATATCGTACCCGTAATGAAACTCACGTTTTCCTGTAATAGGATGCCTGCGCCAACCAAAATCGCTTGTAATATAACCATGAGTAGGCCATATCGAAGGGACGTGTGAAAGTTTATCTTTTAATTCTCCTAATTTGCTTCCTGCATTGTCAAAGGACTGTTTTTCAAGTTCTACAAGATTGTAAATTTTGTTGATCTGTTTTTCCAATCCCTTAACACTGGAATCCAAATCTAACGAGTAAAACTCTTTACTCTGAGGAAAACCACCCATACCCATTTGCTTAGTACTCTTACTCACAGGCTCCAATTTACTGGTTAGAGCTAAAATTTCATTGTTTTCGCCTACCCTGAATAAACTTTCCTGAAGAACCGAAACGTCTTCTTTGATTTTAATAAGCTTTTGAAAATACTCCTGCCTTTTGGCTTCCAATCTCTTACATTCATCTAATAAAGCTTCCCTTTTAGTACCTTCAATAGTAATATATGTAAAAGCTCCAAGGAATGTACTTAATATTATGATTGTGTAGAAGACTACCCGTTCATTTAAAGGAAAACCTCTCACTTTCCCTTTATTTGTAATAAAGAGTAACGTCCATTTCTTCATTTCTCCTTTATTCTAATGATTTTAGAACGTTTTGTCAAGGTGTTTTTTTTGAAATTTCATAATTTTTTATTAAAACTGCTGTAAAATATAAAATTTAGCGTAAATTAGAAGCGCCAAGACCTTAAAAACCCATAAAATTAAAGGGGTTGCACTTGGGCTTTGTGTTCTATGTGTCCTCTGTGTCCTCTGTGGTAAAAAATGGGGGTAGGGGCAAAAGATAACAGTTGACATAGTCGCTATTAACCGTATAATTTATAGGATTATGGAAGTTGAATTAAAAAAAGTAGAAGGTTTAAAATTAATTGGAAAAGACGATTCCGGGCATGAAATCATAATCGACACCAAAAAAGAATATGGAGGATACGATTCAGGTCCTGCCCCTATGAAATTATTACTCCTTGCTCTGGGAAGTTGTACTTTGATGGACGTAATTTCTCTACTAGATAAAATGAGAGTGGATTACGATGATATAACGGTCAAAGTATCAGGAGAAAGACGCGATGAACATCCAAAAACTTTCAAAAACATTAAAATCAAATATATTATCCACGGCAAAAATCCCGATGAATCAAAAATAAAAAAATCAATCGACTTATCGATCAAAAAATACTGCTCGGTACATGTAATGTTGGAGAAAACAGCTTCCATATCCAGCAGTTTTGAAATTATAAAACAAAAATAAAATTCGGAGGTATTAATGAGAGAAGATAAATTTACACAGAAGGCAAAAGAAGCCCTTTCAATAGCGCAGTCTTCTCTTTCAAAATTCAATCATTCGGAGATGACTCCTCTCCATTTACTATACGGCTTGCTCGATGACCCAGAAGGAATTGTACCAAAATTAATAGAGAATATGGCTTTAAAAAGCGATCAGGTAAAAAACAGGGTATTGGACGAACTCGAGAAAATTCCAAAAGCTTATGGCTCAGTACAAGTTTACCTATCTCCGCAGGCAAATAAAGCTCTGGATAACGCATGGGAAGAAGCGCGAAGATTAAACGACAAATATATAGGGACCGAGCACATCCTACTCTCATTAACCGACGATACAGGAAAAACCGGAGAGATACTTTCAAACTTCGGAATAAACAAGGAAAGAATCTTCACTTCTCTAAAAAACGTAAGAGGTGAAGGAAGGATAGAGGATCCGGATGCCGAAAGCAAATATAAGATACTGGAAAGATATACCCGGGATTTAACAAAAGAAGAAGGCGATCCGGTTATAAACAGGGAAAAAGAAATCCAGAGGGTAATGCAAATCCTGATCAGAAAGACAAAAAACAATCCTGTACTTATAGGTGAAGCCGGAGTTGGTAAAACAGCAATTGTAGAAGGACTGGCACAAAGAATTAAAAGTGAAAAAGTTCCTGAATTATTAAAGAACAAAAGAATTCTCGAACTTGATCTTGCCGGTCTAATAGCCGGGACTAAATTTCGCGGAGAATTCGAAGATCGTCTTAAAGCAATTATGGGCGAACTGGAAAAGAAAAAAGAGGAACTTATTCTTTTCATCGACGAAATTCATACTGTAGTCGGAGCCGGCGCCGCGGAAGGAGCAATGGATGCTTCCAATATGATGAAACCTTTTCTGTCAAGAGGGGCAATGAAAACGATAGGAGCCACGACTATTTCCGAATACAGAAAACATATAGAGAAAGATCCCGCACTCGAAAGAAGATTCCAACCTGTATGGGTAGACGAACCATCGGTTGCCGACTCTATAGAAATATTAAGAGGACTTAAAGGCGCGTATGAAAAATATCATGAAGTCGAAATAGATGATTCTGCAATAGAAGCCTCTGTAAAACTATCCAAACGTTATATAACGGACAGGCACTTACCCGATAAGGCAATCGACTTGCTCGATGAAGCATGCGCGAAACTTCAACTTGAAAAAGCGGATATTCCCGGAGATTTAAAAAAGAAAGAAGAAAAAATTAAAAACCTCCAGGAAGAAGCAAAAAAGCTGGCGGAAGAAGGAGATCACCGCAGCGCGCATAAGATGATTGAAGAAGAAGAAAAATTGAGAAAGGAATACGAAAGAGAAAAAGAGAAATGGACGGAATGTCATCCCTGTGATAAGCCAATTAGTGAAGAGGACATTGCAGTTATAGTTTCCGATTGGACCGGAATACCTGTTAGCAAAATGCTGGAAAAAGAAAAGCATAAACTGACGAATCTCGAAGAAGAAATACACAAAAGGCTAGTGAATCAGGAATATGCAGTAAAAGCAGTGGCGGATTCGATAAGAAGGGCCCGTTCCGGTATTTCTAATCCGGATAGGCCGATAGGCTCCTTTATCTTTTTAGGCCCAACGGGTGTCGGAAAGACAGAGCTGGCAAAAGTCCTCGCCTGGATTCTTTTTGACTCGGAAGAAGCTCTAATAAGAGTAGACATGAGTGAATTTATGGAAAAACATTCCATTGCCCGACTCATCGGCGCTCCACCGGGTTATGTGGGATACGAAGAGGGAGGTTACTTAACCGAAGCAGTAAGAAAAAGACCTTACAGCGTAATTCTCTACGACGAAATAGAAAAAGCTCATCCTGAAGCTTTCAATATTTTGTTGCAAATTTTAGACGATGGCAGACTCACCGACGGAAAAGGAAGGACGGTAAATTTTACCAACACAGTCAATATAATGACATCCAATATAGCTTCCGACGTAATTCAGAACCTCGCGGACAACTATGACCTTCTGGAAGAAAAAGTTACCGAACAGCTAAGGCTAAAGATGAGGCCTGAATTTTTAAACAGAATCGACGATATTATCATCTTTAAACCTCTTAACCTCGAACAGGTAAAGGCGATTGTAGATATAATGATACATGATCTCTCGGAACGCTTAAAAGAATCAAATATAGAATTGGAGATAACAGAAAAAGCGAGAGACTTGCTCGCGGGAAAAGGTTACGATAAATCTTTCGGAGCAAGACCTCTTGCAAGAACCATTCAAAAATTTATAGAAACACCTTTGTCGCTTAAAATAATTGACGGCGAAATCAGTAAAGGAAAAATAGTGATAGATGTTAAAGATAAGGAGTTTGTTTTTAAAAAAAAATGACCCCCACCCCACACCCAATATTAACCACAGAGAACACAGAGAAAAAAACTCACAGAGAGCACAGAGATTTTTTATTGTTTTTTACTACTCAAATACTCAATCACTCAACAACTTAACTACTTAACCGATTTGAAAAATCCACGAAACTCGAAACCCTAAACTCGAAACTTTAATGAACCACAAAGACCACAAAGTTTTTATTAGCTATTTTTTTATCTACTCACTACTCTCTACTCCCTACTCTCTATGTTCAACATGGATTTAATTAAAAATTTTAAGGAACTTACCAAAGATTCAAATCAAATAAGAAAAGACCTTCTAACAATTCTTGATTTCGCATTGAAAGAATCTTTACCCGAAACCGCTATAAATAAAACAGTAATATTGGAAAATGATACACTAAAAATAACCGACAAGAAATTTTCTATATCTAAACTCGAAAATATTTTCGTGATAGGCAGCGGAAAAGCGACTTACAGGATGGCGAAATCTCTATATGACATTCTGGGTAAAAAAATATCCAAAGGAATCATTACAATAAACGAACCCTATAAAAAAGATATAGGTAAAATTAAAGTTATTAAGGCTGGACACCCAATCCCCACCGAAAAAGGAATAAAAGGAGCGAATGGAATTTTATCCCTCGCAGGAAAAGCGGACAAAAAAGATCTAATAATAGCACTCATCTCAGGGGGCGGTTCAGCTTTACTCGCGGCGCCTCTCGAAAAAATAAGCCTAAAGAGCCTACAAAAAACAAACGAGTTATTGTTAGCATCGGGTGCATCTATAAAAGAAATAAACACAATAAGAAAACATATATCAAAGATTAAAGGCGGAAGACTGTCAGAAGCCGCTTACCCCGCCGGTTTAATTTCTCTTATTATCTCAGACGTTGTGGGTGATGATTTATCTACCATAGCTTCCGGTCCTACCGCCGGAGACAGCACAACTTACAATAATGCGTATGAAATACTGGATAAATATGATTTAACGAAAAAAATCCCTCCGTCTATCTTAAATACCATCAAACAGGGTATTAAGGGTGAAATTCAGGAAACACCCGGGCCCGAAGACAAAGTTTTATCCAAAACGTTTAACAGAATTATAATGAACAACTCAAAAGCATTGGAAAGCGCACAAAAGAAAGCTGCCGATCTTGGCTATAACACATTTATCCTTTCTTCAAAACTGGAAGGCAAGGCAAGAGAAGTCGGTGCTTACCATGCTAAAATAGTAAAAGAAATTAAAATGTCAGGAAACCCAATAAAACCGCCCGCGATAATACTCTCGGGAGGAGAATGCGTGGTTTCTTTAGATAAAATCGGGAAAGAAGAGGGTGGACCAAATCAGGAATGTGTAATCGGTTTCGCGGAAAAAATGGGGTCTTCAAAAAATATTGCTTTCCTTTCTGTAGATACAGACGGTATAGACGGATATTCAAAGCTTGCAGGTGGCATTGCCGGCTGTAATAACACAAAGATAGCCAGGGAAGAAATCAAAGAAGCGCTAACAAACCATTCCTCATCAAATTTCTTCCGGAAAATAGGGGGCGGAATCATAACCGGAGAAACCGGCACAAACGTTAATGATCTGAGAATTTTAGGAGTAGCATCCTAAAATTAGTATATTAGTTAATTAGAAAATTGGTTAATTAGTAAGAACAATGAAAAAAGTAGATAAAAAAAATTTAATCTTGAAAACTTAGATGTATGGAATGAAGGTAGAAATTTCAGAAAAAAGATTCCAGAATTAACAAAAAAGTTTCCTAAACTCGAAAAATACAAGCTTACAAACCAGATGCTAAGAGCCTCACGCTCTATTACTGCAAATATTGCCGAGGGCTATGGCAGGTATCACTATCAGAAGAATATACAGTTCTGCCGGCAGGCACGGGGTTCATTATTCGAACTTTTTGAACACTTGTCTGTAGCTTTAGATGGAGGTTATATAAATACTGATGAGCTAGAAGATTATAAAAAGCACCTTTTCTTACTAATAAAGATGCTAAACGGGTACATCAAGTATCTGGAAAACCGAAAAACTGAGAGCCCGGGGGAAGGTACCAATTAACCAATTACCTAATAAATCAATTAACTATTTAACTTGATTACCAGAATCCAAGTTAAATGCTTCCGCTCTCTCCAGTCTCTCCCCTATAGGTGGGTGACTGTAATAGATAAGCTTAACCCAGAAATTCGGATAAGCGTTAGAAAGATTTCTGTTCGCAAGACCAGCCATTGCCCTTTTGAAAGCGCACGCGTCTTCTGTTAATTTAAGCGCCTCAATGTCAGCCTGATTTTCAAAAAGACGGACAAGAGCGTTCTGCAGAATCTTTAAAAAAGTCAAATCTATAAGACTTAAAAACAACAGGAACATCGGAAGCAATGTAATATTTGCCCTAACACCAGTCAAAAAATTTGGGAATAAAGTGGTAAAAGCCAAATGCAAGACATAAAAAGAAAACAAGTTGAAAAAAAGACCTGTAAAGATCATCTTCGGTATATGTGCTTTTTTGTAATGCCCGACTTCATGAGCAAGAACAGTTCTTATCTCGTCCGCTTCCATATTGTTGATAATATTATCTGTTAAAATAACTCTTTTAGTCTTTCCTAAACCCGCGAGCATCGCGTTTTCTTTTGTGGTTTTACGACTCGTATCTTCTCTGAAGAACCCTTTGATTTTAAGACCTCCTTTTTCAAGAATACCTCGTAAGGAGTTCTTTAATTCCTCATCTTCTATAGGTTCGTATTTGTGAAATATCGGCATAATCCATATCGGAAAAATTATAGACATAACTACAGAAAAGAAAACCATAAAACAGGATGCCACCAGCCACCATAAGTTGCCAAATTTTTCAAAAATATATAAAAGTACTCCGAATATTATTATGCTAAGAACCAGAGATACGAAAAAACTTTTTAAATGTTCTTTAAACCATTCCCCTCTGGTTTGATTCGAGAACCCATATTTCTTTTCAATAATAAAACCCGAAAGACACGATAAGGGAAACCCGACGATCTCCTGAATTGTTGCATAAATCAGCATATAAACGATGAAAACAAAAACAACGGAAGAGAGAATATGGAAGTGCGCAATCCTGGAAGAAAGTGCGGAAAAATAAAAAGCTAGATTAAAAACAGCCGCCAGAAGCATTCCCCAAAGAGCTATCTTTCTGCCTGTCCATTCATAGACTTTTGCTTTTTCCTGTTTTTCTTCGTCCAATAAAGGATGAATTCTTTTTTCTTTACTTTTCATTTAAAGAAGATTATAAAAAACCTCAAAACCGCAAGGGGGAGATTTTTGCCCTAATGGCAAAAATTAGCCATGAGTCTTGAGTCAACAGTTAGAAAACTTATACAATATACCCAAAAAGTTAGACAGGATTAACAGGATTTACAGGATTTTATTTTCGATGCTTTACTCGAAACACAAAACCCGTAACTCGAAACTTTGCTTGTTTAACACAAGCAAAAACATCTTGTCAGAAGAGAAAAAGTTCATATTATATTAAAAATGAAGAATTTAAGAGAAGAGGCTTTTTCTCTTTTAAAAAAGAATATAAAAGAAGGATACAGCAAGAACCTGAAAAAAGATTATTTTTACCTTTCCCCGGATTCGGTTCATTTTCACCAGTGGTTCTGGGATTCCTGTTTTCACATAATCGTAATGTCCGGATTCGATCCTGAAATAGCAAAAAAAGAATTCGAAACTCTAATTTCCGTTCAGCAGGAAGACGGCTTTATTCCTCATATTATCTTCTGGAAATGGAGACTCCGGGACCACTTTCAGAAATGGTGGCAAAAGGAGGTAAACATGGCAAAAAACAGCTGCCTCTCCGCCGAAGTCCAGCCGCCCGTTATCGGTATTTCTCTTCTCGAAATTTATAACAAGACTAAAGATTTAGAGTTTGTCAAGAGAAATATCGAAAAAGTGGAAAAATTTTACCTTTATCTTAAGAAAAAAAGAGACCCTGATGAGGACGGGCTCGTTTCGATAATAACCCCTATGGAATCAGGAATGGATCTCTGTCCTCATTATGATATACCTTTCGGAAATACAAAACACGACCCTTTTGTGACGAAAAAACACATAACCGAAATCCTTATCCGATACAAAGAATGGGATTGGGACTTAAAGAGAATTTTCGAATCTTCTCTTTTCGATGTGGAAGACGTATCTTTCAATACCATTTATTGCCTGGGCTTATACGCGCTTGCGAAATTATACGAAAAATTTGACAAAACAAAACAGAAAGAAATAAAAAAATGGGCTTCCAACGTAAAAGAAAAAATCATAGAGAAATTCTACTTCGAAGAGCAACAGATATACTTCAGCCTATTTCATCGGAAAGGCGCAGAAACCCCAATGAAAGTAGAAACAATTTCTTCCCTCTTTCCTTTAACTCTATCTATTCCGGATCTTCACTTAGATAATTTAGTAAGATATTTACAAAGCGAAAGGAAATTCTGGAGCTCTTATCCTGTTTCAACTGTATCTATGGATGAATCTTCGTTTGGACCTCTCACAAATACCCGTATTATCTGGAGAGGTACAACCTGGATTAACACAAACTGGTTCCTGGCGAATGGACTGGAAAAACACGGATATACAACTCTTGCAAAAAAAATAGCGAAGAAAACAATCGGACTTATATTAAAATATGGTTTCAGGGAATACTATGACCCTTTCGACGGGCATCCGGGGAAAGCAATAAAAAATTTCGGCTGGTCTACTCTCGCAATCGATCTTATCGACCTTCTGAATCGAAACTAATTGCTAGTGAGTAGGGAGTAGATAGTAGTAAACAGTTAAAAAACAACAATAAAATCTTTGTGGGCTTTGTGAACTTTGTGTGAGATAAAATTTTAAATTTCGGGTTTCGCGTTTAAAGTTTCGGGTTAAAAAACAAAAGTTAAATCTTTGTATCTCTGTGTGCTTTGTGTGATAATATTTTTTGGGGCTGTGGGTTGGGTTTTAAACAACAATAAATAATCTTTTAAATCTGCGTTTATCTGCGTGCTATTATTTCAGGGTGGGGATGGGATCCTGGTTTCTAACTTCTGGCTTCTCTTTTTAAATATACGAAATCTTGCCCTTTTGTTTTGTACCAGAAGTTTCCTCTTCTCCCTCTTCTTTTTCTTCTTCTTTTTCTCCCCCCCCTCCCCCAGCTAAAACGGAATCCCAAAGATCGGCACCCTCTTCGGAAAGAGCATCCCCAATATGAACGGAAATCTCCTCCTCTACTTCCTCTCCAGACATTTTTTTATTAATAAGTTTAATTTTGTCCTTAACATCCGCGAATTCTCGATCTATTTTAATTACTCTTTTATACTGCTCTACCGCATCCACATACGAACCCTGACGAGCGTACAAATTACCAAGATGATAGAAAAATGCCATTTTTTGATCTTCCCGGAAATTTTTGTTGTTTATAACTAACTTATAAATATCCTCCGCCCTATCTTTTTCCCCCAGGAGTTCATGGCAGATCCCCAACATTTCAAGCGATTTCAACCTCCAGGACTTCTCTTGCATTGCTTTTTTAAATTCTTCTATAGCCTCTTCATAAAGATCCATTTCCTTGTATGTAATACCAAGATTAAAATGTGCGGCATAATCTGTAATATCTAATTCTTCTTTTGCTTTATTTTTAAATTCTTCTAATAGAACATCTAACGATGGAGCCTTCATCATCTCTTCTTCTTTTAAAGCCTTCTGCTCACTCACTTCCGCCTCAAAAAGTTCTTCAAAATCCAAACTCTCCCCTGCTTTTACTTTTTTCTCTTCTTCTTTTTTCTTCTTCTTACCTCGAACTTGGTCGAGAATAGCAGAACCCGGATCTATATTCTCGATTTTATCCAGAATTTTCTTTGCCTCAGCATTAGCTTTTTTAGCCTTCAGGCATTCGTAAAGAGAGAAATACGATTCGACCGCTTTCTGTTTACTATTTAATTTTAAGGCATTTTGAATCATCTTCTGGCGACAGATTATATTCGAAGGGTCCAATTCTGCTACTTTATAAAATATACTATATGATTCCCCATAATCCTTTCTGTTAAAATTAGCTTCCGCTGCTTTAATATAATATTCCACTGATTCCTCGATTGAACCGACGGATTCATAGAGTTCAGCCAAATTCAACCAATCTTCCCATCCCGTAACAGCTACTTCTATGTCTTCTTTGTCTGCAGTTGCTGCTTGCCGGAGAAATTCAGGCTCTTCTTCTTTCTCCTCTTCCTCTTCTTCCTCCTCTTCCATATCAAATAATTTCTCAGTACTTTTAATAGGAGCCTCTGCTACTTTTTCTTCGGCCTCAGTCTCCGATATTTCTTCTATTTCTTCCTCTACTGCCTCAAGAAGACCAATCCCTTCCTGTTCAAATTCTACAACTACCTCTTTAGGAATTTTTTTCTCCTCTTCCGAAGCCGCCTCTTCCTCCACTACCTCAAGCTCCTCCACCTTAGCCCCCTTACCAGAAGTCAAAGATGCAACTTTATTTTCTACCGCTTCGACTTCCTCGACCCTTCCTTGTTCTTTAAATATACCTTTTATTTCTTCTAACTCTGAAACTAAATCATCAAGCCTATTCTGATTTTCGTAAATTTCTGCCAGTTTGAGACGAATTCCTAATTTTTTAGGAGTTATATTGACAATCTTCTTCAAGTTCTCAAGAACACCCTCAATATCCCCTTCTCTCTTGTACAACTCGGCTAATTCTTCGTAGGCAGATACCGCATCCCCCAATAAACCCTGTTTTTCGTAAAAAAAGGCGAGTTCATGTTTAACCAACAATTCATCTTCCCCGAATCTAAGCAACATCTGAGCTATAGCAGTGGCGTTCTGATAATACTCCGCTTCTCTATACTTTTCGAGAGCTTTCCAGTAGAACTCTACAGCTTTCTTCTTATTTCCTATCTTATTATAAAGGCTGGCTAATTCTTTTAAGTTATTTGGATCATCAGGCTCCAAGTCATAAATCCTGTCAAGGCAATCGATCGCTTTCTTTATATCTCCATCGATTTTCGCCTTATTGGCTTCGTTTCTTAAAGCCGTAACTTCGTTACCTTTTAACATTTATTCCTTCACTTATCCCTATTAAACATAAGTTCTTCGCCCACTCTTTTTATTACGGATTCCTCTATTATCTTCTTTTTAAGTAAAGCGCCTTCCAAAAGAGCATTATCACAAATAACATTAATTAACCGAGGTGTTCCCGAAGTAAAATCATATATAAGTTTATACGCTTCATCACTAAAAACCCTTCCTGCAGCACCTGCCTGTTCCAATCTATAATTTATATACTCTTTTGTGGAAGTGAATGTAAGCGGTAGAAGACTAACAATTGTCGAAACTCTCTGCCTTAAAGAGATATTATCTTTTATCTTCTGATACATATCTCCCATTCCGCTTAATATAATCGTTACCAAACGATAACCCTGAAGCTCCAAATTCAAGAAACCTCTTATTTCTTCCATTACTTCCGGATTTGTAATATTGTTGGCTTCATCGATAAGAATTACTGTTTTCTTATTAGCTTTATGCCTGCGTTCAAGTTCTCCGATCAACTCCAATTTCATCTCTGTTCTGCCTTTAGAGTCAAACCGGAGTCCAAACAATTCTCCTAATTTTTTATTAAACCAGATAGCGGAAAAGTCCGGCTGGGTAAGTGTCATAAGATTACCGGAATAATTCTCTTCTTCCTCAAGATCGGCAAAAATTTTTCTGATAATAGTCGTTTTGCCACACCCAACGCTCCCTGTTAATAAACCCAGCGCTCTATTCTTTTTTACAACGTGTAATAATTTAACGAGTGCCCGGGTATGTTCAGGACCGCTGTAAAATATTTCGGGATCGGGAATATCACCGAAAGGCTCTTTTTTTAATCCATAAAAAGCTTCATAATTCATCTATTTTCTCCTATAGGAAAACAATTTTTTTCTCCTCAAAAGCCTCATCTTTTACACTCGAATCCCCTACTTTTACTTCTTTATCTTCTTCCTGGAAAACACTTACAGAAACCTTCTCCGGTTCTTCTTCCGATACAATTCCAAGAAGATCCTTAACATCTTTAAAATCAGGATTAATTCCGTATATTTCTTTTAAAACATCTGTCCCTATTTTCATCTTCCCTGAATCTCTTAAAGATTCATATATAGAGTATAACTCTTCGATCTTCTCTTCTTCTTCCAATTCTCTAGCCAAATTTAAAGAATCTCCAAAAGAACCTTTCTGTCTCAGTAAAGCAACAAGGAATCTTTTAGAACTATGCGCATTATCCAGCTCCAAAATTCTTCTATAATTAGATTCCGCCTCCGAAAGCATATCCTCACCATGAAAACCTTTCCCAAGAGCATACCTCAAATCTATTTCATCTTTAGGAGACTTGGGTATAAAAGCCCTTAATTTAGGAATAATATCACTTTTTGTATCTTGAAATACCAGCGACATTACTTTATCATCTTGCGAATATCTTTCCTTAAGAGTTTCTAAAACTTGCCGTGCAGATTCTTCATTCCCAAGGAGAGAATAATATTCAAAAGCTTTTATATAATTATCTTTTGCTTCATCTGGAGAACCTATTTCCCAGAGCAACTCACCCATCTCCAGAAAAGAATCTGCGTCAAATTCGCCATCCATCTCAACTTCTGCCGGACAAATTATTTTTTTTATTTCGTCAGGGAAATTCTCTGAAATACTCATAAGATCTCCTAAATTGCCACCTTTTTCAAGAAATTCTTCAATATATTTTTTAACTTCTTTATAAAATCCTATTTCCGAATATCCCTTTATGGTTTTAAGAAGTTCTTCTAAATTTTTGCTTTCTTTGTAACCCTTCACTGCATTAACTATAAAGTCAACGTTTTCTTCTCTCAAAAAATAGCCTCCTATTTTTAATAAAAATTTTACAAAATCCTTTGTTATTAAAATAAGCAATTTACGCTAAAAAGTCAAGTGTTATGGGATTCCACCCTCCTATCCAAAAAAACTAATCCAACCACAGAGTACACAGAGAAAACAACAAATTATATTTATTTTGTCTAAAACCCAACCCACATCCCCCAAATTAATCCCACACAAAGCACACAAAGACCACAAAGATTATTCTTGGTGCTTTTTAACTCGAAAAACGAAACATGTAACCCGGAACTTTAAATTTAATGACTCAACACTCAACAATTCAACTGCCTAACTGCCTCGAAGAATCAAATATTAACGTAAAAATATTACGATAACTAAAGAAAGAACGGAATAACCCATAGAGTAATAGTCTTTCAAAGAAAATTTGAACTCGTTGATCATTGTCCTCTTCTCGCCTACCTGATAGGCTTTAGCGTGAAGCCCTAAAGCCAATTGTTCCGCCCTTCTAATAGAAGAATGAATAACCGGAAAAATCAAAGAAAAAATATCTCTCTCCAATCTGATATAGCCACATCTCGCTTTCTGAGCCATTATAGCTCTTTTCCCTTCTCTGAACATAAAAGGTATAAAACGAAAAACGAAAATTACAATCATAGGAATTTCTCTTAACGTTTCAGATTTAAAACGAAAGAAAAAATTCGATAAACTATCGGCAAGATCGAAAGGAGAGGTCGTAAAACCAAAAAGCATAGCGCTTAAAACAAGCAAAAAAATCCGCACCGAATAAAATAGTCCTTTGTAAAAACCCTCTAGCGTTCCGTTTAACACGCCTAATTTAAATAATATTTCTCCCGGGGTTAAAAATAAATGTAAAATAAAAGTCAATAGAAACAATGGTACAAACGGAATAAAACCTTTAATAACTTTCATGAACGGCAGCTTAGATAAGAAAAAAGGGGCTATTATAAACAAAGAAAGTAAAATATAAGAAACAACACTATTTATAAATAAAACAGCTATAAAGCAAGCAAAAACAAATAATAATTTACTTCTTGGATCAAGAGAATGAATTAAAGAATCCCGAGGACAAAAAGCAAGTTTCACTTATTATCAATTATACTTTTTATTAAACCCAGGAAAAGCGGAGCGGGATTTTCAAGACGTCCCTTAAATTCCGGGTGAGCCTGTGTGGCTACAAAAAACGGATGATCCGGTAATTCCATAAATTCCATAAGCAGTTCACCGGTAAACGGTTTATGGAAACCACTAAAAACAACTCCGGCTTCTTCGAAATCTTTTACATATTCAGGATTAACCTCATATCTGTGTCGGTGGCGTTCAAGAACCACAGGTTCTCCTTTGTCTAAAATACCGAGCCTGAACTCTTCTTTTATCTCTTTTAACCTTTTTGCATCATATTTCAATCTTTCGGTCTTTTCATACCACTGGTAAACCTTAGTATTCCTCTTTAGTTGTGCAGCATACGCCCCCAATCTCATTGTGGCACCTATTCTCCCCTTCTCCAGAAGTTCTTCCTGCTCACCGTAAAAATTTATCACCTTATGTAAAGTATCGGGATTCGCCTCTATTGTATTAGCATCCGTGAGTCCCATAACGTTTCTCGCATATTCAACCAGAGCAAGCTGCATGCCAAGACACAAACCAAGATAAGGAACTTTATTCTCTCTTGCATACCGGATACTCTCGATTTTGCCCTCAAACCCTTCTTCGCCAAACCCTCCCGGGACAATTATTCCATCCACATCTTCAAGAACTCCAACTCCTTCCTTCTCTATATCTTTGGAATCAATCCACTTAATATTAACTCCAACTTTATCTCCCGCCCCTGCATCTATAAGAGCTCTGGATACAGAAATATAAGAGTCTCTCAAAGAAAACTTACCTATATCCAGATATTTGCAAACCATTGCCACATTAACACTCATTCCGGGATTCATCATTCCGTCCAACAATTCGTTCCACCTACTCCAATCAGGCTTCTCCTTGACCGGAAGGTTTAAATTGTCAAGCAGTTTTCTTCCCAGATTCTCCTTTTCGAAATTTATCGGAACCTCATATATGCAATCGGTATCAGGAGCAGAAATCACGCAATCAGCTTCGATATTGGCATATGTTTCAATCTTACCTCTCCTTATGGGATCAAGAGAAGTCTTAGCGCGACAAAGGATAATATCGGGAAATATCCCGTGCTCCGAAAGCTGCCTGATAGCCTGTTGGGTCGGCTTGGTTTTCATCTCATCAATATGTGAGGGAATAGGAAGGTAAGAAAGCATTACAATAGCTAAATTTTCTTTTCCCTCCATTCGAATAAGACTTCTTATAGCAAAGAGATAAGGCATATTTTCATAATCGCCTATTGTTCCGCCGATTTCCACAACACAGACATCAAAACCTTCCGAAGCTTTCTTTATTCTCCTTATAATTTCATCGGGAATATGAGGAATAAACTGAACTGTTTGACCCAGATATTTGCCTGCTCGCTCTCTGTCAATAACGCTCTTATAAACCTGACCTGTGGTAATATTATTTTCCTTTGGGATATCTTTGGAAAGAAATCTCTCGTAATTACCGAGATCCTGATCTATTTCTCCTCCATCATCGGTCACCCATACTTCACCATGTTCTGTGGGCCTTAAAGTGCCGGCATCGTAGTTTATATAAGGGTCAATCTTTACAGCAGTAGTTGAATATCCATAATTTTCTATTATCTTCCCGATAGAAGAAGTAGCTACCCCCTTGCCTATACCACTTAAGACACCTCCTACCACCACTATATATTTTGATGCCATTTAAATTATCTCCCTTTTAACAAAAGAATCTTTCATTCCTTATCTTCTACTTCTGTTTCCTCTTCCTCGATATCGTTTTCTTCTAATTCTTTGTCTTCGGGTTCTTCTTGCTCCTCTTCTTCCTCTTCGGTTTCGGGCTCTTCTTCCTCGGATTCTTCTTCAGCTTCGAGCTCTTCAGTTTCGGAATCTTCTTCCTCGGATTCTTCTTGATTTTCGAGCTCTTCTTCTTCTGTTTCGGTTTCGGGCTCTTCTTCCTCGAATTCTTCTTCGGCTTCGGATTTTTCTTCGATTTCGTCTACTTCTTCTTCCGGACTCTCCGATATATTTTCTTCTTCCACCTCTTCCGGAACAAACTCCTCCTCTTTATCCTCGACCTCTTCCCCTTCTTCTTTCTTCTTTTGCGATTCCTCGTATTTTACCTTCTGTTCTTTTAAATACTCACGTTCCGAAAGTACGATATTTCTTCTATCCACATCTATCTCTATAACCTTTAACTTTAACTTATCTCCCAATGAATATCCTTCTTCCGGCTTCCTTATATTCATCTTTGAAAGATGAGAAAAAGGAACAAAACCTTTCAATCCCTTACCGAGGGATACAATAACCCCTCTGGGGAGCAACTCAAAAATTGTCCCGATAATATTACTATTTACAGGATATTTCTCCGCAAAAATTCTCAAAGGGTCATCCTTCAGCTGTTTCAAGCCAAGCGAAATACGTCTCTCTTTCACATCAACTGCAAGCACCTGGCATTTTACAGTCTTTCCTTTATCGAGCACGTCCCTTGGGTGATTAATTCTCTGTGTCCAGGATATATCGGATATATGAAGAAGACCTTCAACCCCTTCTTCCAATTGAATAAAAGCACCAAAAGAAGTTAGATTGACAACCTTACCTTTAACTACAGAATCTACCGGATATTTCCCCTCTACATTCTCCCATGGATCCGGAACTGCCTGACGCAATCCCAAAGAAATCTTACGAGCTTTCTCGTCCACTTCTAAAACTATAGCTTCTACTTCTTGTCCAACCTTCATCACCTCAGACGGATGTTTTATATGCTTAGTCCAGGACATCTCAGAAACATGTATAAGCCCCTCGATTCCTGACTCAAGCTCAATAAAAGCACCATAGTCGGTAAGAGAAACGACCTTCCCTTTAACTTGATTCCCAATCTGATAACGCTCACATACATCTTTCCACGGATCCGGTTTCAACTGCTTCAATCCCAACGACACTCTCTTAGTATTCTCATCCACATCTTTCACTTTCACTTTAACAGTATCACCTATCGAAAGCATTTCAGAAGGGTGATTGATTCTTCTCCAGGACATATCAGTTATATGGAGAAGCCCGTCTATTCCGTCTAATTCTATAAAAGCTCCAAACTCGGTAATATTCTTAACAGTCCCCTCTACTATATCTCCCTCTTTTATTTCCTCCAGGAATTCCTTGACCTTGGCTTCCTGTCTCTCACTCAACAGCACCCTTCTTGAGACAACAATATTTCTTCTTTTAAAATTTACCTTTATTATTCTAACATCAAACTTGTCCCCAACGTCAATATCCAGATCTCTTGCAGGCTTCAAATCGATTTGAGAACCGGGAAGGAAAGCTTCTGTTCCAAAAACCTTTACCATAAAACCACCCTTAACTCTTCTGACAACCTCACATTCTACAGAAGTATCCTCCTTATGGGCTTCTTTCACGTTATCCCAGACTTTTATAAAATCTGCTTTTTTCTTTGAAATTGTAGCAAGTCCCTGATGCCCGCCTATATCATCAAGATAAACATCGATAACATCTCCGACAGAAAACTTAGAAACAGAATCAAAATCATCGATAGGGATGATCCCTTCGGACTTCAAACCAACATTAACTAAGACCTCATTATCTGTAATTTTGACTATTCTTCCTTTAACCAAACCAATCCCGGGCGATTCGTTCTCCAGAGACTTTTCAAGCAGTTTGGTCGCATCCTTTTCACTTATAGGTTCAATTATAAAACTTAATTCCTCGCTCATGCAGTACTTCCTCCTTATTTGCATTAATTTCTTTCAATCTTTTAATTACTCCTTTAATAATCCAATCAGGGGTTGACGCTCCCGATGCTATACTTACCCTGTTTACCTCGGTAAACCATTCCTCTTCTATTTCTTTTGCCTCTTCTATATGGTAAGTAAGACAACCTACCTCTCTTGCAATTCCGGCAAGTCTCGAAGTATTAGCGCTTTTCTTACCTCCAATTATTATTACAATATCTGATTTTCCCGCAAGTTTCGCAACTTCTTTTTGCCTTTTGCTTGTAACATCACATATTGTATTAAAAACCTTAATCTCCAGAACTCTGGGCAAAAGATAATCTACGACTTTATTAAGATTATCCTGAGACTGTGTTGTTTGTACAACCAGTCCCACTTTATTATCTATTATTTTCAAATCATCGGCAGAATCTATCACACGAACTTTTCCTTCCGTTTCCCCCACAATACTTATTACTTCAGGATGTTCTTTCTCTCCTATAACATAAGTTTCGTAACCCTCAGAAACAAGCTGCTTAGCTCTTTCTTGAGCTTTTTTTACAAGAGGGCAGGTGGCATCCACTACTTTAAGATCTTTTTCTCTTATCCTGCTTAATACTTCCGGATGAACACCATGCGATCTAATAATAACGTATCCTCTATCAATTTTGGAAAGACTATCAACCGCAATTATGCCTTCCTCCTCTAAATTCCTAACAACCTGAGGATTGTGTATTATGTGGCCAAGAGTCCAGACCTTTTCGTCTGTCTCTCTTCTAACCTGACGCGCTATCCTTATCGCTCTTTTCACTCCAAAGCAAAAACCCATATTTTCAGCAAGTTTAATTTCCATCAAGCCAAACCTTTTATCTTTTCCATAATTTTTTCTGTGAATTCCGCAGAGTTTTTCATGTTAGCCTTCTCATGAACAGGATAAAGAGGACTGCCAAATTTTAAAGTAAAAGGAGTCTTACGTAAAAAATGATTCAACATCGATTCATGCGTTCCCGTAATAAGGACAGGAACTACAGGTACTTGAGTTCTTATCGAGAGATATCCAACTCCAGGATAACCAGGAAGGAATTCATTGGTTTTTGACCTGCTTCCCTCCGGAAAAACCATTACGGCTTCCCCTTCTTTTAAAAAATTGACACATTTTCTCATGGTTTTAATACCCGGATTATCTGTATCGACAGGTATAGCACAAACGCTCTTCAAAACCCAGGAAACAGTCTTATTTATAAAAAGCCCTTTTTTAGCCAAAAAATAAACAGCTCGGCTCTTGACACAACAACCTACTAAAGGAGGGTCATAATTAGAACGATGATTGGGCGCTATAATAACTCCTCCCTTCTCCGGAACGTTTTCCAAACCATCTATTCGGAGGCCAAGGATTTTATAAAAAACGTAAAAGAGAACACGACCTACTTTATACGGAATCGGCGCCTTCATGAAGTTTTTTTATTTTCGAAACGACAATATTCACCTGCTCTGCTATAGAAAGTGAACTTGTGTCAAGCAAAAATGCATCATCGGCTTTCTTTAGAGGACTCTCCTTCCTTTTTGAATCATGGGAATCTCTTCTCTTTAGATCCTTTTTTACTTCTTCCAGATCGCCGATGCTGTCTTGTTGTTTTCTTCTATTTGCTCTGATATTTATATCCGCGTCCATATAAAATTTTATATCCGCATCAGGAAAAACAACTGTTCCTATATCTCTGCCTTCGATTATTGCGTTTTTGTCATCCACTATCTTTCTCTGAATCCTCACCAGGTACTTTCTCACTTCTTTCATCTTAGAAATAGGAGTCACAGCTTTATTGACTTGTACTGTGCGCAATTCGTCACTTACGTCTTCACCATTAACTATCGTTCTTTGTTCACCATTCACTTTCTTAATCTCTAAATTCAATTCATCTAAAATCTGGATAACCCTGCTTTCCTCATTGGGATCTATACCTCGCTGTAAAACAAAATAAGCTACTGCTCTATAGGTCGCTCCAGTATCAAGATATAACCAATCCAGTAGCTCTGCAACTTTTCTGGCTGTTGTTGTCTTTCCTGATCCGGATGTCCCATCAATTGCAACTACAAATCCCATAAACCATTATACAAGTATATAAAAAAAATTCAAGGTGTCAAGTAACATTACAGAAAAAATAAAAAAGAAGTCAGAAGTTGGAATTTAGAAGTTAGAATCCCATCCCACCTCCCAAAAATCATTGAACTACAAAGACCACAGAGAAAATGATTGGAATTAGAAGCAGTGCACGCTTTGTTTTAATTCAAAATTCTTACCGTTTTTCCTGTTTTCAATTCAACATTCAAAATTCATAATCCAAAATTATTATCGTCCTTAATCCCCGCTTAACCTCCTGCTTTTCCACTAATCCTTTAACTATTCCTCCTTGACTTTACAAGCCCTATTACATAAAATATAAAAAATTAAGCAGTGAAGAAACTGTGTGTTTGAATTTGATTTTTAATTATATATAAAGGAGGCTAAATGAGTTTAATGTCGATTCTCGTTAAAGGCGGATGGACAATGATTGCGATAGGCTTTTCATTATTCATAGGAATTTACTTCGCTATAGATAGATTTATATATTACAAAAGAAGTCAAAGTCCGATAGAAGACTTACTGAAAAGAGTTTGCGCCTGGTTAAAAGAAAAAAATCCCGAAGAAGCGCTAAAAGAAATCCGGGGGCAGGACACCCCTGTAACAAGAGTAATGATCCAGGGGATTATTTCCGGGAAAAAAGAAGCTATGAACGCAAGTGCCTTAAGCGAATTAAAAAAACTGGAGAGCGGCTTGGGGGTTATCGCATCCATAGGATCGATTGCACCCATGCTTGGCTTTTTCGGTACAGTTTTGGGTATGATTAAAGCTTTTATGCAAATCGAAGTACTGGGCGGAGGGGTTAATCCTTCCCGACTTGCGGGTGGAATATGGGAAGCTCTCGTAACCACCGCCGCGGGTCTGGCAGTGGGGATTATCTTTCTTTTGATATACAATGCTCTTTCCGACAGGTTGAATGGAATAGTTAGAGACATCAACAGGGTAACTTCCGAGATAGCATCACTTATTGAGTGATCGAGATGCTTATGGAATCGAGATTCAAACGAAAGATTACGTTTCCGGTCATTTCTATGGCAGATATCGTACTGCTTCTTTTGATTTTCTTTCTACTCACTTCCACATATCTTGTACAACCGGGAATTAAAGTCCACCTGCCAAGAACCGCCACAAAGGAAGCAGTAACACAGGAAAAAGTAACCATAACAATAACAAAAAGTGGAGCTGTTTATCTCGAAGATGAACCCGTTCAAATTTCCCGTTTCCCTTATCTGCTTAAAGACGCCCGTGATAAAATCATATTGATAAAAGCCGACCGCGATGTTACAATCGATATGACCGTAAAAGTAATGGAAATGGTTAAAAAAAGCGGGGCAAGTAATTTTGTCATAGCTACCACACCGGGAATAGAGTGAAAATAAAAATAACCTCTCTTCTATCAACGACAATTATATATCTCGTTCTTATTCTAATCTTTTCACTGGTTTCTATTAATTTAAAGTCACCGGAGGAAGAGCTCGTCACTCTCGGCTTCGAAACAATAGAAGATATTGAAGAAAAAGGGGCTCTCGCAAAAATAGGGGGAACCGAAGACATTTTTTCGCGCTCGGGAGATGTGCCCGTAACTACCGGAATAACAAAGAAAAGTCTATCTCCCCTGGAAAAACCGCCTTACGAAGGGGGGGAAACAGAACCGGGTGAAAAAGAAGGTTATAGATTAGCCGGGGAACTTTCAAAAAGGAAAATAATACATTTCAAGAAACCGGAGTATCCTGGAAACGAGAACGAAAACACAGAAGTAAAATTAGAAATAGCAGCCAATCCCGACGGAACAATAAAATCCGTCAGCATTGTAAAAACAGGCGGGCTCTCTTTCGACAATAGCGCCATGGAAGCGGTAAGAGAATGGCGTTTCCAACCTTTAGCCCCCAATGCCAACCAAATAGTTCAGACCGGCATCGTAACGATATACTTCGAGATAAAATGATTCTTATCTTCCTATCTCTCTCATTAAATCTTGCCAGGGATCCTCTTGGAAAAGATATTTCAGGAAACGAACGTTGTATTCTATCCGGGAAACCTATCTATATAGCTGTTCAGGCTACAAAAGCGAATAAACCTTTAGCCGGTAAGTGGATCAAATTTGTCCCTCACAAAGGTCAAATTTCTCATGACTCGGTTAAAACGGATAATGCCGGATTCGCCAGTATTAAATTTACACCGGGAGAAGGGGGATGGGTAGAAGCAAAAGCAGAAGGAGTATCTTTAGAAATCAAGCCCAACGTTGTTCCAAAGCAGCAACTAATTAAATTAATACTCTCGGTAATAATCGGAATTGTCCTCATACTAATGGGGCTCGATCACACA
Source organism: uncultured bacterium (assembly GCA_964418485.1). Lineage (GTDB taxonomy): Bacteria > Hydrothermota > UBA3072 > UBA3072 > UBA3072 > JAFGHJ01. The sequence goes on from CAYQMH010000009.1 coordinate 36,530, forward strand.
AACAAAGGTCTTTCCCGATTAAGCGGTGAAAAAATAAGACAGATGCTCTGGAGGATGACAAGAAATCCAGTCCTGGCTTATTTTTCGGGAATGATTCTTGCTGTACTTCTTGAGTCCAGTACCTTAACGGGATTAATGTTACTGGGGCTTCTTGAATCTTCTCTTATAAAACTCTCAACCGCGCTTATTGTCCTCTCGGGCGCAGCACTCGGTTCCACCTTCACGGTACAGATAATAGCGACAGACATTATACAGTTCAGTCCCATTATCGTTTTAATCGGTTTCATTCTCTGGCAATCAAAGACAAAATTGAGTTATATCGGGAGAATTCTCCTGGGATTCGGATTGATGTTCTTCGCTATATGGTTAATAAGAGACAATATCCAACCACTAAAAAATATAATCACCCATAATATAAATCCTGTTTTGCTGTTTTTCTCTTCTATTATTTTAACCTTTATTTTTCATTCCAGTGCGGGAGTTCTTGGTTTAATGATAGCTTTCGCCGGAGTACTCGATCTCAGGGCGGTAATACCGGTAATATTAGGAGTAAATATAGGAACATCATTTTCGATACTACTCGGTTCTACTCGTTTTTCATCTTCTTCAGATAAGGCAATGGGTGTCGGGTATGTGATTCTTAAAGTATTATTCGTTTGCTTATCTCTTTATCTACTTCTCCTGCCTAAAAACTTAACACCTGATTCAAGAGACATTGCAAACCTGCACTCCCTCGTAAACATCTGGGGATTTATCTTAATACCTTTTTGCTTCCCCCTCGCAAAACTCTTAAAGAAAATATTCGGCGTGGAAAAATCCAAACTCAAACTCGATCCTCTTTTTTTATCCTCTTCGACAGTTGCCATATCAAAATCTTATGAGGTCTTACGTGAGTCCATGGAGGTCGTAAGGACCATGTTCGAGGAAACGCTAAACGTATTTAAACATAATAATGATGCGCTAAGAAAGATTATAATCTCCAAGGATAACATCGTCGATAAGAACCAGGAGGAATTAACTTCATACACTTCTAAACTTCTCGGTCAAGAATTATCGAATAGAGAAAGCAACAAATGTGTTACGATACTCAAAATAGGAAACGAGATAGAACACATAGGAGATTTAATAAGTAAAAACATTATGAAATATGCCGAAAAGAAAATAAAAGAATCTTATTTTTTCTCTGATGAAGGATTCCATGAAATAAAAAAATACCACCAGATTATTCTTTCAAATATTAAGGAACTAGAAGCTGCCCTTTCCAGCATGGACAAGGATATAGCCAGCGACTTACTTTCCACTCAAAGCGAAACGGAACAAAAGCTAAAAAAATTCAGAGAAAGCCACATCGAGCGTTTAAAAGAAGGAAAGCGTGAAAGTATCGATACGAGTGCTATACATCTCGACTTATTAAACGACTTAGACAGAATAAACTATCATATATATAATATTTCAAAAGCCATAATGGGTAAATTATGATTGCCGAAAACCATCTTGTATCCTGCGAAGAATTTGAAGGTCCTCTCGATCTTCTGCTGTATCTGGTAAGAAAACAGGAAGTGGCAATACGAGATATATCTCTTTCACGAATCACAAGAGAATATCTTCTGTTCGTTAAGGATCTCGAGGAAATAGATTTCGACGGAGCTGGAGAATTCATAAGGTACGCTGCTACTCTTCTTGCTATAAAAGCAAAAGGAATCACAAATGAAGAAGAAGCCGGTGAAGGCGAAGAAGGTTTTGAAACAAAAGAGTCGCTTATCGAAAAGTTAACCAAATACAAAGAATTTAAAAGTATAGGCATCTACCTGGGAGAAGAACTAAATCTCGCTAACGCGATGTTTGGAAGACCGAATACAGATATAGAGAAAGAAGTTCATATTTCAATAAATGGCTTAAAATTCTTACTGGAAAAAATAAAAAAGAAAGACCCTTTCAATCCGCCAACCACAATTTTATTTCATATCGACCACTTAATCGAAAACTTAATGACAAAACTAAAAAAACTCGGAAAGTTTCTTTTTTCTAAGATTACAGCCGGTGCGCACAGTCAAGAAAAAATAGGTTTATTCTTTGCTCTCCTCGAAGTAGTAAGAAGAGGTAAAGCCAGGGTTTACCAGGAAAAACCTTTCGACGATATACTTATAGAAAAAAAGTGAATATCGAATATAGAAATTTATCAAAGGGCATAAAGAAAACCTTACAAAAAAGAGACGTAACCAGCCAGGAAACCCTTGAGCGCTTTTTTGTTCCCAACTTCGAGAACCTACGAGCGGCGGATGAAACCCTTAAAGCGGCAGCCCGGAAAATTCAGGATTATATCAAAAACGGCAAAAAAATTCTAATCTGGGGAGATGAAGATGTAGACGGTATAACCTCTACTTTTATCATGAAAATACTATTCCAGGAAGTTCTTGGAATTAAAGTCAGTCATTATATTCCCAAAAGAGAAAAAGAGGGTTACGGGCTTTCCCGGGAAGGTATCGATAAAGCCCATAAAAAAGGCATAGACCTCATCATTACAGTGGACTCGGGATCAGGCAGTATCATGGAAGTAGAATACCTTAAGAAAAAAGGCATGGATGTAATTATAACAGATCACCACGAATTAAAAGAAAAACTCCCCAGAGCAACGATAATAAATCCAAAACTAAACTCTTTCGGATATAAATATCTATGCGGAGCGGGAGTGGCTTTTAAGTTTGCAGATTGCATGTTACTGGATTATAAAGGTAAAAAGACCGCGGAATGGACCATGGAGATACCCGAAATACCGGCGCTCGCTTTTATAGGAACAATAATTGACAAAGTTCCTCTTCTTGACGAAAACAGAATAATATACAACGAAGGACTAAAATGTTTAAAACAATCCGAAAAGCCACCCTTTTCTTTCCTGTCCGGCAAAAGAAATATCCCGAGAGCTATTATTCCTCTGGCCTCCGGGAGAGAACAACTTACCTGGGATTTTCTCTCCGCCCAAACTATAAAAGAAGCCGAAAATACTTACGAACTGTTAAAATCCAAATATTCAAATTGGGATAAGCGAGCTCGCGGAGCATTTTCTTCTTTTAGAAATGAATTAAACAAAGGAAGTCTGGTATTAATTAAAAATGACCTCGATTACCAAATTGCGGGCAGTGTCGCAAACAGAGCGAAGGATTATCGTAAAAAGCCGATTTTTATAATATATTCTACTGCGTCAGAAATAAGAGGAGAAGGCAGAGGTCCGGATGACTTTGATCTTTTATCGGTACTCAGGGAAGTAAAAGACCTGTTGATGGATTACGGAGGGCATAAGTGCGCGTGTGGCTTCAAACTTAAGAAAGGAAAAACAGAAGAATTCAAAGAAAAAACTGAATTTCTTTTAAAAAAATACAAAGCAAAAAAAACATATGATTCAAAATTAAATTTGAGCGAAGTAACAGATGAGTTAAAAGGATTGACAACCAAAATGGAACCGTTTGGCAATGAAAATCCCCCACCTGTTTTCCTGATCGATAACGTAGTTTATGAAAAAGAAGAAAATGAATTCTTTCTTTCTAAGGGAAAAACAAAACTAAAGCTCACGGGAGTCAAAGAAATGCCCCCGCCATCCAAAAAGGTTAACGCTTACTTGGAAATAAAAGGACAGGAAGTAAAATTAAAGAGATGGGAATGGACAAAAGAATAAAACTCGATAAAAATCTTCTTATTCTTCTCGCCTTACTATTAGTGTCAGGAGTTTTCTTGCAGTACACAGCCAACTATCCTGGTGACCAGACATTTTTTAAAAACCATTTAATATGGATAGGCATATCCTTAATTGTGGGATTTCTTATGCTTTTCTATCCTCTACACGGATTAAAGGATATAGCCATAATTCTATACATAATAGGCATAATTCTTCTTATCATTGTTCCCTTCTCACCCGGAAGTGAAGGAAGATGGATCAAAATCGCGCACTTTCAGTTTCAACCTTCCGAGGTAACAAAAGTTTTCTTCATAATATTTATGGCAAAAATTTTTTCAAAGCTCGAATATGAAAGAATATACATGAAGGAGCTGCGACTACCTATTATAATCACAGCCATACCTGTGCTTCTTGTTTTTTTAGAACCCGATATAGGAACATCAGCAATTTTTCTCTTCATCTTCCTCGGTATGGTCGGAACTCTTAATATAAGTATCCCGCGTTATATACTTTTTGCATCTCCGTTAATTTCATTTCTATGCGGGTTCCATCTAATTTCCTGGATTTTATTTATGATATTGCTTGTAGTAACGATAATAATATCGGATATTGATCTAAGATACTCCATAGGCGTCTTTCTTTTAAATTTAGCTGTAGGTGCTTCTGCACCCATTATCGATAAATTACTAAAACCTTACCAGAGAGACAGACTCCTTAATTTTTTGAATCCCTCCCTGGATCCCACAGGAGCAGGATGGCAGTTACTACAATCTAAAATATCCATAGGGTCGGGAGGAATAATAGGAAAAGGATATCTTAACGGTTCAATCAAAAACCTCGGTTTTTTGCCTCAAACCAGAACAGATTTTATATTTGCTGTCCTCGGTGAAGAATTCGGTTTCCTGGGTACTCTTTTTATTCTTATTTTACTCTCTCTATTTCTCTTCAGAATATTCAACATCGCACAACACGCACAAAGACCTTTCGGAAAATATCTTGCCTACGGTATTTTCTTTTATTTCCTGTCGCAGATAACGGTAAACATCGCAATGACCATAGGTCTTTTACCGATCGTGGGCTTACCTCTTCCATTTCTAAGTTACGGAGGGACATCATTCTTAGTCTCGACTATTTCGGTTTCTCTCTTGATTCTAGTTAAGAATGAATCCGTTGTTTAGATTCTTAGGCGATTTAGAAAAATTCATTTTCCCTCCTTTTTGCCCTATTTGTGATAACGAGTTAGTAAGAACAGAGATAATATGTCAGAGATGTTTTGACAAAACTCACTTCGTTTCAGGGAAAAAATGTAAGATTTGCGGCAAAACCATTAAATCCGGCAAAATTTGCCGCGACTGCCGGGAAGAAAACCCTTATTTTGATTTCGTAATAAGCTGCGGCAGTTATGTTCCTCCCTTCTCCGATATAATAAAAATATATAAATACCGCAACAGACCTTCACTTTCCGCAAGACTTGCGAGGAAACTGTATTCCAACTACAGCTCCCGCAGCGACGCAGGAAATATCAATTATTTGACCTGGGTTCCTATGAAAAAGTCGGAAATACAAGAAAGAGGCTACAATCAAAGCCGTCTACTCGCAGCCGAATTTTCAAAAATTTCTTCACTTAAAAGCATTAATCTCCTTCGTAAGACTGCCAATATTCCTTCTCAAACGACTTTACCTTATGAAAAAAGATTTAACAATGTTAAAGGCGCTTACGAAATAAGAGAAAAAACACTGAAAAACTTTAAAGGTAATCCTGAAAACGGTATTATACTTATAGACGATGTTTTGACAACAGGAAGTACTCTGAACGAATGTGCTCACCAACTAAAAGAAGCGGGCTTCAAGAGAGTTGTCGGCCTTGTTCTGGCTACTTCTCCTTAATCAGTCTGGTAAATTGAGATTTTTTCCTTGCTGCCGTGTTCTTATGAATAACCTTCTTCTTAACAGCCTTATCCACAACCGAATACGCAACTTTAAGAAGTTCTTCTTTCTTTTTAGGGTCTTTCTCTTCCTTCAATTTCCTTGTAATGTTCTTTATTCTTGTTCTGACACTCTTATTTCTTTTTCTATTTTCTTCCGCTAATCTAACCCTTTTCTTTGCTGATTTTATATTTGGCACTAAACCTCCTGATAAATTTTTAATATTTAAGGCGGCACCCGGATTCGAACCGGGGGATAACGGTTTTGCAGACCGTTGCCTTTCCACTTGGCTATGCCGCCAACTAAAAAAGAGCGGGAAACGGGATTTGAACCCGCGACTTTCACCTTGGCAAGGTGACGCTCTCCCACTGAGCTATTCCCGCCCCTCGCTAAATATATTTATACCTCTATTTTTGTCAAGGCTTGTATCCACCCCACCACCCCTAGATTTAACCACAGAGGGCACAGAGAAAGAACAAAAACACAGAGAACACAGAGAAACAACAAAAAATTATATTTTGTTTTTAAAAACCTCACCCCCCCAAGAACTAAGAGGAACAACAAATTGCACAAATAGCACAAATTTTTTCCCTATTCAACTATCTGACAATTTTCCTATTTAACTCAGATTCGGCGAATCTGCTCTATTCTTCTTCCTCCTCTTCTTCCTCTTCGAATTCTTCTTCCTCTTCTTCTTCTATTCCTTCTCCTTTGACTATAATCGCGTCAGTTGGGCAGGAATCTGCAACTTCTTCACAGTCGCATCCATTGCATCCACCATTACCCACAACCTCAGCCTTGCCTTCGTCGTCAAACTCAAATACTTCAGGGCAAGTCTGGACACAAACACCACAACCTATACATAATTCTTTATCCACTTTTACTACCATCGTCATCCCTCCTTTTTTTTATTTTAAATTAACATCCCGATATATTATACAAATAATCTTTTAGTCAACCCCCCTCAAAAAAATTTCTGCAAAATTTTTTTGAGTGCCACAAGCTGTAGGCTGTCAGCTCTCTTTTTGTTTTGACTAATGACCAGTGGGTGTGTTGCCGAAACAGAAAAAAGGGTTTCTTTTCCCGTTTTTTAGTATATACTTATTATTGAGAATCAAGTAAATGCAAGTATTTCCTATTATAAACAAATATTAAGGGGATAGCTTATGAATGGTTTCATCCGGTACGGTAGATGACGGAGCGATGTTTAAACCTTTAGTGGATATGCATGAAGATACTACAAAAATAAAAGTAGAGACAGGAGTCGGAGACAGCAAATATGGTATAGCCGATAATTATCTCATCTGTAAGGAAAAGGGTATAAAACCACATTTTGAGGATTTAAAATCCACCCAGGTAAAGGGTGGAAAAAGAAGGGGGATATTTTCTTCAGATAAATTTGAGTACGATGAGGAAACCGATACTTTTATTTGTCCCGCGGGGAAGAGATTAACCAGGAGATCACATGATATAAAAAGACACAGGATAAAATATGTGAGTTGCAAAGAGGACTGCGATGTCTGTCCTTTTCGTTCTGAATGTACCAAATCGAAATCCGGAGTGAGAACAGTCGATAGACTCGAACGGCAAAAAGATGTAGATGAAATGAGACAGGAAGCAATGAGTCAAAGTTCTAAACGGGATTTAAAGAAGAGATGGCATTTAATGGAAGGGAGTTTTGCGGACGGAGAAAATCAGCATAACTTAAAAAAGGCACGATGGCGAGAGCATTGGAGAGTACAGATACAAGAATGGATGATATCGGCAGTTCAAAACGTAAGAATATTAATCAAACATACCTATTTAGATGTTGAAAGCGGACAAATGGTAAGGAAAAGTCCCAATTATTTTTAATTAATCTTCGATTGGTTATTATCTTGGCAAAAATATACGCATATTTCAGAAACAATCGGAATATACTTAAATACGCAAACTAAATCTGTCTTTAAGCAACACGCCCACTGGACTGGCGACTCGTGACTATTTTTATGTACTCTGTGGTTCAAAAAAATGGGGGGTTGACAACGGATTCACGCAAACTATATTATGTTTGACGCGGGGTGGAGCAGTTAGGTAGCTCGTTGGGCTCATAACCCAAAGGTCGTGGGTTCGAATCCCACCCCCGCTATAATAATTAGGGTATAGGATTTAGGGGGTAGGGTATAGAAAAAACAAAACCAAATCTCTTTAATTTTCTTTTATTAATAATTTGGGTTTGAAATGGGTATACAAAATCTAGCCTTTAAAACTATAATTTCTTTAATCACAGGATATATATTAGGTTCTATTCCAAACGCTGTTATAATCTCAAAATTAAAAAAAGTTGATATAAGAAATACTGGCAGCGGTAATCCCGGAGCAGGTAATGTCGCAAGGGAAATCGGAAAATTCTGGGGTATTCTTGTATTTGTTCTGGATGCCCTTAAGGCAATAATACCAATGCTATTAGCAGATAAAGTTTTTCTGTTAAATGAATTCTGGACAGGCATAACAGGTCTATCCTCGGTAATCGGACATTGCTATTCTTTATTTCTACGCTTTAAGGGAGGAAAAGGAGCCGCCTCTTCCGGAGGCGTAATGATATACCTCTTCCCAAAATTCTCTATTATAGCTATAGGAGCTTTCTTTCTGCTGCAGAAAGTTCCACGCTCTATGAAAACATTTTTACCGATATTCCTAATAGCTCTCGGACTCTGGATATGGCTTTACTGGAATTCCATGCCTCTTTTTCTTCCGTTCGTGCTGATATTTTTGACCCTCGGCATTCTTTTAAACATTGATTTAATCAAAGAACTCATATCGCGGCAAGGCCGCTAAAATGCATTTAAAAAAGGTTAACCACAGAGTACACAGAGAAATAATTATGTTAAAAAAGAAAAAAACACTGAGTACACAGAGAAAAAAGATAAATAAAAACTCTGTGATCTCTGTGGTAAAATATTTCGGGGCGGAGTTGTGTGGGCTCTGTGGTTTGTTTTCTTAGGAAAATTTTGATTAGTATAACTATTAAGGGAGGAAATCAGTGATATTAAAAAGAAGAAAACTTTTTAGAATCGGAGCCGGTATTGTATTTCCTGTACTTTACTATTTTTCGCCGAATAAAATAATTGTCGAAATGTTACTTTTATATCTCCTGGGTATAATGACCACTCTCGAAGTAATGCGATACATTTCTCCCAACCTCTGGAGGACAATCGCGGAACATTCTAAAGGGATATTGAAAGTTAGACAGGGTATGATTACAGGAACTACAGCTCTTCTTATTTCAAATATAATAGTTATAGCTCTTTTCAACAAATCGGTAGCAATTGTGAGTCTCGTGTATATGCTTTTCGGAGATGCGGCTGCCGCCATTGTAGGAACCAAATACGGAAAAGTAAAAATAGGAGATAAGAGCCTGGAAGGGAGTCTGGCATTTTTTGTAACAGTAATGGTAATAGCGCTTATATTCTCTCAATGGACTGGAATACGAATCCACCTTATAATTCTGATTTTTGGTGCAATTGCGGCTACTATCACCGAAGCCCTGCCTATAGAAATAAACGATAATCTAACGGTAGCATTGGCATCTGCTATCGTCATGCAGATATTCGTTATGTTTTAGACAAAAGATCCTAAGATAATAGGACGCAGATAAACGCAGATTTACAGGATTTATTTTTGTTGTTTTAACTAAAACTTAAAACCGAAGACCTAAAACCTAAGATCTGTTTTCTTCTCGACACAGGGTGGTTTTTATACCGCCTCGCACATTGACTTTCAACTCAACAAAAAGATATCTGGGAAATAATAAGGATTTGAAATCTTCGAAGATTATATTCAAAAGTGTTTCATGAGTAGTCTTTAGATTCCTGAATTTCTCAATATATAATTTTACACTCTTTAATTCCACGATATACTTATCCGGCCTGTATCTTACTTTAAGCTTATAAAAATCAGGATGCCCCGTGAAGGGACACAATGACGTAAGCTCATGCGTTTTAAATTCAATCGGAAAATCAGCTTCCGGAAAATTGTTTGGAAGTTTTTCTAAAGTTTTACCAATCTTTTTTAACTTATCTAAATCTTCAGTCATTTACTCTTAAGCTGCGGGAAAAGGATTACATCCCTGATAGAAGGCTGGTTCAGAAGAATCATTATAATACGATCGATACCCAATCCCAGACCACCCGTCGGAGGCATGCCGTAAGACATAGCCATAAGGAAATCCTCATCCAGAGATTCTGTTTCAAGGTCGCCTTTTTCCCTGAGTTTCGATTGACTTTCAAACCTTTTCCTTTGTTCGATCGGATCATTTAGCTCTGAATAAGCGTTTCCGATTTCCATTCCAAAAAGGAAGGGCTCGAATCTTTCCACAATCCCTTCTTCACCTCTCTTATCTTTAGCAAGAGGAGAAATATCCTTTGGATAATCCATAATAAAAGCCGGCTTATCTATTGTGGGTTCTACAACTTCAGAGAATATCGCATCGAGTATTTTACCTGAAGTATAAAGACCATCCACACTTACGTTTAACTCCGCAGCTTTCTTTTTGATCTCATCAAATGATAAATTTTTAAAATCAACTCCCGTTTTTTCTAAAAGCACATCATAATAGGAAAGTCGCTGCCAACCATCTTTAAAAGAAACCTTAGAACCTTGATATTCTAATTCTTTTGAACCAACAAAACACTCCAGAAGACGGTCGAAAAGGGACTCGACGATTTCCATCATATCGTAGTAATCCGCGTAAGCCTGATAAAGTTCAAGCATGGTAAACTCGGGATTATGGAACCGGTCGACACCTTCGTTTCTAAAATCTTTTCCTATCTCGTAAACTCTTTCCATACCTCCTATTATCAACCTCTTTAGATACAACTCATACGCAATTCGGAGATACAAATCTTTGTTAAGCGATTCCTGATAAGTTTTAAATGGTTTTGCAAAACCTCCTCCATACTGAGGCTGAAGAATCGGGGTTTCTACTTCAACAAAATTCCTCTCATTCAGGAAATTTCTTATTTCCTGAATTATAAGTGTTCGTTTTTGGAAAACTTCTTCGCTTTCCTTGTTTGCAATAAGATCCAGATACCGCTTTCTGTATCGGTCCTCTCTGTCTGAAAGACCATGCCATTTTTCCGGTAAAGGATGCAAAGATTTAGCCAGAACAGTCAATTCTTCCACTAATATTGTAATCTCGCCCGTTCTGGTTTTCATTAACTTTCCCTTCACCCCGACAAAATCTCCTATATCGAGCAACCCGACAACCTCATAGCCATCTGCAAGAGTGTCCTTGCTAGTATAAATCTGAACGGAATCGAAAGAATCCTTAAGATCAAAAAAGGCGCTTTTACCATGGCTTCTTATACGCATAACCCTGCCGGCAGCAGACACTTCTTTATTTTCAAGACTCTCAAAGTTTTGCTTCAGGTCTTTGCTGGTATGCGTACGCTCAAATTTATAAGGATAAGGATTTATTTTCCTCTTCTTCAATTCATCTAAATGTTCTTTCCTGAATTTTACCTGATCAAGTGTTTCATCCATGCCTGGAATATATTAAAAGATATAATAATGTCAACCGCTCCCAACCCCAAAACATTTAACCACAGAGAGCACAGAGAAAAGAAAAAAACACAGAGACCACAGAGAAAAACAACAAAAGAATATATATTTTTGTTTAACCCCACTTCCCCAAAATTAGAAACAACGAATTACACAAATAGCACAAATTGTTTTTTTGACCAATGACTAGCGACCAGTGACCGATGACTAAATTTCTCACACAAAGACACCAAGAACACAAAGTTTTTAATTTTATTTTCCTACTCAACCACTCAACTATTTAACAACTTAACCGATTTGGTATGTTGATACTTCTATTTTAGAGTAAATTTTTTACTCCTATAACTTACATATTAACGGGGTCAGGTCTTCTTTGAAAAGTGTCAAGGGGTGGGGTTAAATTAATCTTTTTT